>JAGRGH010000032.1 GCA_020445605.1 Chromatiales bacterium | reverse complement strand
TGGTGATGCGAAGGTTGGCATCGTAGCCATGGGCGACCCTGCCGCTCACGCTGCCGGTCCAGGTCTCCGACAGGGGCAGGAAGCCGTCGTAGGTGTAGTCCAGGGTGGCGCCGGTGGTGTCCACGATCTGGTCCAGTTGGCCGGTGGTGGGGGCATAGTGCCAGCTACGGGTGCCGTCCGGTACGGTTAGGAAGGCCAGGCGGCCGGCGGTGTCGTAGTCATAGCGCAGCGACTGGCCGTCGGGGCGTTCGGTGTGGGTGAGCTGTTGGTCGAGGTTGTATTGCTGGGCGGTGTCTGGATCGGGCACTTCGGCGGTGCTCGGCGGGTGGTAGCGGGTCTCGAGGTCCACTTCGTCAAAGTCGAATTGGTGTTCGCGCCGCCCCGGTGGGGTGATGCCGGTGGTGTTGGAGTTCGGGTCGTAGCGGAAGCCGGTGTGTTCGCCGTCGGGGCGTTGTTGCACCAGTACCCGCCCGACGCTGTCGCGATCCAGCCGGGTGATGCGTTCGAGCGGGTCGGTGATCGTCTCCAGATAACCGTCCGTGCTGTAGCTAAACCGTGTCAAGCGTGGTTGTGTGCCGTCGTCTTCGATGATTTCGGTCAGCCGGCCGCGCGGGTCGTATTGATAGCGCGTCTCGGCCAGGCCTGGGGTCGTCTCGCGGGTTACCCGGCCCTGGGTGTCTATCGTCACCGTGGCTGTGCGCCCGGCCGGGCTGGTGGTCGTCTTCGTGCGGCTTGCCGCATCGTAGCGGCTGTTGAACAGCCGGCCGTTGATGGTGGTTGCATCATTAAGCCATTGCAGGCTCAACAGATCCGTCGGATCGACGAGATCAAGCGTGCGTGTCATGGAGGTCACGCTGGTCAATCCAGATGGCAAGCGGATGGTGGTCTTCGACGGCACGGGCGATTGCAAGCCAAAGCGTGGATCAGGCCAGCTGGATGCCTCAATGCGCGTACCATCAGGAGTTATGGTTTCACGATACAGGCGACCATCCTGGAAACTTTGCGTATGGGTGCCGTCTGGATGCGTGGTGGTACGAGTAACTCGGTCAATGTCGTCGCGTGAGATGTGGTGCGCGGTCGTACGCCCGAGCGCCGAGCTCATGGCCACGGTGAAGTCGTTCTCGGTTCCGGTGCGATCCAGATTCCAGAATCCGCCCGCAGCATTCTCATCCCGCAGCAGGCGCCCTGAATCGTCGTACTGGAACGTCGAGGCAAATCCCCGCGGCTTCTCGAACCGTGTGAGCAAGCCTTCGGTTGAGTACGCCATGTTCCAGGATTCGCCCTCTGGATTGGTGACCCGTACGAGGCGTCCTTCACCGTTGGTCTCCAATCCCGTTCGTTGTCCGTCGGGCGCGACAATCGCGATCGGTGACCCATTGGGGTCTCGTTCGATGATAACGGTGTTGTTTTCCGCATCGCGAATGGAAACCAGCTCTCCGGCTGGATCATAGGCGAATGCGATTCGCTCGGCGCCCGTGCTGGCATGTACGGTGCGCAGGTGCCGCCCGCTGCTCTCAAAGACGTACAGCTCGCTTGCGTCCGTGCTCGCAATGATGTCCTCGCCCGCACCCGCGCCTTTTAGTGGCGATGCTACGGTGCATGCTCTAGTGGGATATCCTGTACCGCTGTTTAGGGTGGAAACTAGTTGTCCGGATGGATCAAGAGCAAGCCCACCCGCGTAACTGACGGTGAGTCCGATTGCGCGGGCAGGGGAACCATCCAATGGCTGAGCTGCCGTGGGTAGCAAGGGATTGCCCACAATCGTGTCTATCACGCCATCTGGGGTTATCCGGCGGATTGATTTTTTACCGTGAAAGTAGATGGTCCCATCGGACCGATCGACCACCAAGAAGTAGGCAAAGATGGAAGCGATGGTTGCCAGGCCACCATCGCCCTCCGCCCCTGTCCCCGGTGATCCGCGTTGGCCTGCAACTGTTACGATACGCCCAGAACGATCAATACGGCGAATCCGCGTGCCCTGATCCGTAATTAGATAGATCGCCCCTTCAGGACCAACCACCATATCGTAGGGCCAGAAAATGTTCGCAGCCGTCGCCAGAACACCATCACCTAAATCGCTTCCGCCGCCGGCAATTAGCGTCTGGGTTCCATCGGGCGTGATTGAATAGACATTGTTCTCGGTAATGAAATACACCGTGCCATCGTCATCTACATCAAGCCCGCCGTTAAAGACGTTTTTCGAGCTCAGTCGTGTAATTTCACCGGTAACAGAGACCCGAAAAACGCCACCGTTCGGCCGCGCCCATTCATAGTGCCCCCCAACGTACAGTGTATCGTCGGGCCCAATCGCCAGCCCGGAGAGACGGCCCACACCAAACTGGGCCCCTAACGCAGATTTGAGCGCGAGATCGGTGTGTGTACCGTCCGGAGAAGCAACAATTGAATTGTTCTCAGTATATAGGCGACCCGCAGAGTCAAAGGCAATCTGCCCGCCCCCCAATTGGCCGTCGCCATTATGCGGTAGCTCGTTTAGAGCGCCCCCCAGTCCATGGGCCGATGCCGTCGTACCATCACCCAGCAGCAAACGCTGGCTTTGTCCGCGCACCAATGCATGGTGAGGGTCCAACGTCCAGTCCGCGACTGGTCCCACAGGATACTGGTTGACGACTGGAAAATCGTACTTTGCTACGAGGTTAACGGTAGATTCTCCGCGTGTGCCGATCACATCGAACACCGTGCCACCGGCGGAGGGTTTCCCAAAGGCTCTACCTGCGGCACCCGACGACGAATAGAGGACAACCGCGTACTGATAGCGCACTTCGATTTGCGCGAGGGCATAGCCATACATGTCCCGACCCAATACGTCCCTGCCGTCCCAGGCGAATGTATAACTCAGGTCAGGTGCCGGTTCAAACTCGTATCGGTATTGACGGCCGCCGATCAGGATACGCAACTCGACTTTTGCGAGGCTTGGCGGATACGCGCTTCCAGTTAGCGGAATCACGACGTTTGTGGGGCCATCGGTGTGTTGACGTCGCGAGTGGTAGTTGAGGTTGATGCCCGTGCCAGCGATTGGAATCACCTCACGCAGCGCCTGATTTTCACATTCGATGACGGAACCACGCTCACAGCTGGGATCATTCAGCGGCTTCTCCGTACCCGGCTGTGGCTGATCCGGGTAAATTGCATCCGGCGGTGGCCCATACGGCCAGTTGCAGTCCCAAGGCGTGAAATGGTCGAGCTCCACACGCCAGAGGGTTTTGCCGGGTGCATAGAGACTCGCGATCTGTTCGCGCTCTGCGTCGGTGATTCCAAGAACTGCGAGTCCGTCAGTAGTGGCTGCGATACCAAAACCTTCTATATCGAGCGTTGCCCGCCCATCCGGGTCAGTTCCAAGCACGGCGATCACGCGCCCGTTGTCCGCCGCAATCCATGCGGCCTTCTCGCGGTCGTACCATCCCAGCGGCACAATCTCACCGACCGGGAAGCCGAGGAAATTCTCAACATAGAACGGCAGCGGTTGATTGAAGTCCACCCGGGTGGCACCGGCCGCCACGGCCTCGTCTACCGAAAGCTCGACCGCGTAGGTGTAGCCACTAAAGGTCGGCAAAGGCCCCGGCATCGCGGAAGGCCCATTGGGGCCGACGGTGAACTCCGTCGCTCGAATCGTCAGCGACTCCATGGGCACGGTTTGTCCATCTGACAACCTCATTGTGGCCATCGTGCCCGGTGGCAGCAAAAGCGTTGCCTGTCTGGTTCCGTCGGAGTCGCTTTCGACCGATCCACGCGCGGTTTGGTAGGTCGAAGCACCGATTTCCGCGACTGTTGCGTTAGGGTCGAGCGAAACCAGCGCAACGTCATCGACGTAAGCGTGTTGCTCCCAGCGGGTTTTGACCAGTCTTTGTGCCGCGAGATATCCGGGTTTTTTAAAACTCAGGATGGGCACCGCTCCGCCGTTGATGACGAGATCGTAGGCGCCGTCCGCCCGAGAGAGGGTCTGGCCATATTCAGGATGGTTGTGCACCGAGACCCGAACGGCCGGTAACGGCGACCCATCGCGGCGGGTCACTCTGCCGTGCAGCACGGAGACCCGCTCAGCGTCGATGGACGCCGGTTCCATCCCAGTCTGAATCGGGTTGGTGCCGTTGTACAGAAATGCGGAATCCAGATATAGATTGGTTTGTCGGGTGTGATCGGCCGCGGTTGCGACAGTGGATGGATCTGGCGGTAGGGCCGGATCGCTGACGTGGATATGCACCTCGGCAGTCGAAACCAGTTCGCCGTCGCTCACCGAAAGCTGTATCAAATAGTCCCCGGCGATCAACGGCGTCAGCGCGTTGGATACGCCGGTCCCGCCGACAAGTGTTTCCACGCTCTCGGTGGGTGCGCTGACGAGATCCCAGGAATAAGCCAGATCGTCGCCATCGGCATCGATCGATCCCGAACCATCAAACGACACCGTCGTCGTCGTAACAACGTCGAGAGCGCTCGGTACGAGCGCAGCGACCGGCGCTGTATTGGCGGTCGTAATCACAAGCTGGTCTGGTGCGGATGCAGCGAACCCGTCGTGGACCACAAGCTCGACGATGTAGGTACCGGCTTTGTCGGCCGTTAGACCCGGGGTCGGCGATTCCGGATCAACCAATAAAGAAGAGCTGCCGGATGGTGTAGAGACAAGCTTCCAGTCGTAACTCAACCCATCGCCATCGGCATCGAAGGATCCGCTCCCGTCAAGACCCACTCCGCCGCCAATCGGTACAACCAGATCAGATCCGGCGTTTGCCACGGGTGTCGTATTCGGCGGACGCACGTTTATGGCAATGGAATCACGGGCCAGAGCATCACCGTCATACGCGGTGACCTGCACGGAGTAGTTTCCGGGCACATCCGCAGTAAAAACGCTTTCGGACGGCCCGGTCGCGGTGATTGTTGCACTACTTCCCGCCGGAACTATGGGTAGCTGCCAACTCAGAGCAAGTGGGTCATCATCGAGATCAACAGCGCTCGCGGTCACCCAAATGGCATCGCCAACGAACCACGTTCTTACTATCGGTTCGATCAGAACGGACGGGGCCCGATTCAGTACGCTGACCACAGCGCTGTCTGGCACGCTGCTAAGCTCGCCATCGTTGACGATCAACTGGCCTACGAAATCGCCTTTGCGATCCACCGTGACGCTGGGTGCAACCGCGATCGGGTCGTCGAGCACCACCAGGCTCCCCTCTGGCGCAGTAATCAGGGACCACGAGAACGTCAACGGATCTCCGTCCGCGTCACCGGAACCGGAACCGTCGAGAAACACCTCCTGCCCAACAAAAGCCGTTTGGTCCGGGCCGGCGTCGGCCACGGGCCGGGTGTTCTCCGTGGTGATGACTACGACATCCGGGGCGCTTTGGAATTGCCCATCGGCCACAATCAGCTGCGCGGCGTAGTTTCCCGGGCGGTCGGCTACAAACGCGGGCATGGCGGTGTCCGAGTCCAACAAGAGAGTGGTGCTACCGGAGGGAACTGACAACAGAGACCAGAAATGCCCGAGCGCATCGCCATCCGGATCGGATGAAGCGGTTCCGTTCATGGTCACCGAGACGCCGAGCGGAACTAGTTGATCAGGTCCGGCATCGGCGACTGGGGGTCGATTTTGCGTGCTGAGCACAACCGTAGCAGGCGCGCTGGGCAGGTCGTCATCATCGACGATCAGCTGAACGACATACACACCGGGCAGATCCGCCGTTATACGGGGTCGGACTGCCATCGCATCACTCACGGTAGCCCTGCTGCCTCTGGGTGCGCCAATGAGCGACCACTCGAAGTAGAGCGGGTCGCCGTCAACATCCGACGAACCACTACCGTCGAGCGTGACCGTTTCGCCAACGAGAATCGCCTGATCGGGCCCAGCGTCCGCGAGTGGGGCGCTATTTTCCGTTGAAATATCAACGATGTCAGGCGTACTTTCGGTCGTACCGTCGTTGACGATTAGCTGGGCCTGGTAGTCGCCTGCGACATCGAGCGTAAATTGGGGATTCACACGCGCCGGATCGTCAAGCACCGCGAAACTACCGCCGGGGCTAAGCGGCAACGTCCAGAAAAAATTTAATGCATCACCATCGGTGTCGCTCGAAGCGCTGCCATCAAGGGTGATGGCCGCGCCGACTGGGGCGCTTTGGTTCTGGCCCGCATGGGCTACCGGTGCCGTGTTGGACGTAGAGATCAGCGCGCGGTCCGGCGCGCTGGTCTCTTGGCCATCCGAGACAGTTAACTCGACGATATATGTGCCAGGTTTTTCGACTGGAAATGAGGGTGCAAGGGAAGTCGGCTCTAAGAGCGAAATACCAGCCCCATCCGGGTCAGCGACCTGCCATCGGTAGGTCAATGCATCGCCATCCGGGTCGGTGGAGCCGGTTCCGTCCAGGTTTACCAACGCCCCCAAGGCAACTGCCTGATCGGGACCGGCATCGGCAACCGGCGGTTCGTTGTCGCCCAGCACTCCCCGAAGATAGGCCTTGATCGCGCCGATCAACACGGTTGCGTCGGCAATCAACGGCTGAGATACGCTGGGTGGCAACCGTTCCTTTTGTAGGTTCTTACGTAGCTTCTTGCGATACTTGCGCAGTTCTCTCCCCGCTTTTTTCAGATCTTTCCGCGCCGTCTTGATCTTTCCACGATCAAGGTGATTGCCCGCCTCGCCGATACGGTCTTCAGCGGCATTCAGTTTCTTTGTTAGCTGCTTTCGGAGGTTTCCAGACGCGATGGCCGCAAGGGTAGCGACTTCCAAGGCCTCGACACCCCCTTCAATGGCATCCAAAGGCAAAATGTGGCCAGAAAGCGGTCTAACCGAAAAGGTCAAAAGCACCACGGCAAGCACTGCCGTGACAGATATCCCCAAGTATCGCGCCTTCATGGCTCCCTCCCTTTACCGATGTCCTTTCCACACTCTGACTATCTGGTCGTTTGGCTGATATTATTCCGACGACCGACCAAAAAATCAGAAGAGTTCAGATGCCCCGTGTCCGCCATTTCCAGCCGCCGGGACAAACCTCGGCCTTGGCCGTCCGCGTCAACACTTCTCGTGATCGCGGTCTGATATAGCGCCCTCGCAGTCTGATGCTCGCGCAACGAAAGCAAGCGGCTTGCGCTCGCAATTGGAACGCCGGCGGCGCTGTTTATATTACGTGCCGCAACGATTCGTCAACAAGCAAATCACGGCAAAGTTGTCGGATAGAGAAATCCAGCCGGTTAGTCTGAATGTTGTGTAAGCGATTTCCGTATCGTAGAGTTCCGCCAAAGGCGTATATGAATTTTTTGCACCGAGCATGCTGCAAGGATTGCGGCGGCAGCGCGGTCCAAATGAATCGGGTTCGGCCGTTGAACGGGGCGAACGGATCACGCCCAAACTCGGCATGCCTCGTTGAGGATTAACAGTGGCCGGCGCCAGTCTGCTCGCACTGCTCGACGATATCGCGACGCTACTCGACGATATCGGCGTAATGGCCAAGCTTGCCGCAAAGAAGACCGCCGGCGTGCTCGGCGATGATCTCGCGGTCAATGCCGAACAGGTCAGCGGCGTGCGCGCCGAACGCGAACTGCCCGTGGTCTGGGCGGTTGCGAAGGGTTCGCTGAAGAACAAGTTCATCCTGGTGCCGGCGGCGCTGCTGATCAGCGCCGTAGTGCCCTGGCTCATCACGCCGTTGCTGGTGCTGGGCGGCGGCTATCTCTGCTACGAAGGCTTCGAGAAGATCACGCACGCATTCGTGCGTGATCCCGAGGCCGTCGAGCATCGCAAGACGCTGATCAAGGCGGTGGCCGATCCAGCGGTCGACCTCGTCGAGTGCGAACGAAAACGCATCCGCGGCGCGATCCGCACGGATTTCGTGCTGTCCGCGGAGATCATCGTCATCACGCTGGGCGTAGTGGCCGACGCCAGCCTCGGCGTACGCATCGGCGCACTGGTCACGGTTGCGCTGGTGATCACCGCCGGGGTCTACGGGCTGGTTGCGGCGATCGTAAAGCTCGACGACTTTGCGCTGTATCTGCTGCGCAGCGGCGAGGCGCCCGGTGCCGGTCGCTGGCGCCAGTGGGTGGGCCGCTCGCTGTTGAGCGCCGCCCCGTATCTCATGCGGTTTCTGTCGGTGGCCGGAACGATGGCGATGTTCCTCGTGGGCGGTGGCATTCTCGTGCACGGCATCGGCCCGCTGCACCACGGAATCGAACTGCTGGTGCACGCACTCGTTCCGGCCAGCGGTGTACTGGCGGGCACACTGAACATTGGCGCACAGGCCCTGACGGGAGTGCTTGCGGGTGCGGTGATTTACGGTCTGACTCAGGCCACGGCAAAACTACGCGGGCGCTAATGCGAGGCCGCAGCCGGCCCAAGGCGTAGACAGGGCCCAAACTTCTGCCCCTCCTCAGGTCACGCCCGTATCCCGACGTATTTCCCGCACGACGGGCGGGTGCGGTTCAATTCCTACAGGCGACCGTCGTTACAAAGAAAAATTCGAATCGATACTGGGAACGAAGCTGGGATATATTTGCAGGGGTAGACCGCTTAAACGAGTCGATAGGTGGTGCAAATACTTCTCATTTGTCGCCGCCCCCTGTTACGCTTTTACGTACGGCAGTTCAGTCTTAGCACCAAACGCAAGGTCGATGGGCAGTGGAAGTGGATGCTGCGCAACATCTTGAAGATCCATCGATACGGATGGCAATGGACGGAGAAGGCGGGGTCAGAAACGTGCATTGGTCAACATAAGTCGTACCACTCTGCAAACGGCGACAGTCGGCCAATCGGCCCATCGTATCCGCTGGAACGAATCACGCCTCGTCGTCAAACACGGTTTTTCGACAGGCTCGTTAGGGATGAATATCAATGAGGCAAGGATGGCGATTATTAAGCCCCGGAGGTCGATTAAAACGCCGCCCCTATTTTCTCGCAGTTCTTGGGATTGGATTGCTAGGGGTTAGCGGGGGCTATCTAGTTCAGCATCTTCTTCTCAGGGAGGACTATGTCTCACCGTGCTATCTAGAAATCACTTTCCTCTGGGGGCTGTTAATCCTCGGTGCAATTACACCATTTTCTGTACAGCGAGCGAGGGATATTGGGATCTCCGGGTGGTGGGTTTCTTTTTTGTGGCTGCCGCCTTTCTTTGATTTGAAGTTCATTTTGATTCTAAGTAAGTATACTGGCGCAGGGATTAGTGGACACTTATTCTGGCTGGCACTTCTTGTGGGCGTTACAAGTCTTATCGTTACTGCCACGTTGTTTTTTCAAAAAGTGATGGTGCGGGGAATGAGTGCGGCGAACCCTAACAAAAAGTTAAACAACGCCAGTTCCTGGCTCGGATGCGCTAACCCCTCGCTCAAGCGGACTGCCGTCAGCGGCAGCCGCTCACCTCAAAAGGTTCCTTCCGTGTTCGGCCAGTCAGCTAGCGACCCACGAGTTCGCTAATCGCGGCCTCGATCGCTCTGCGACCTTCCGCGGTCGAGGCCACGACATGGGGTGCGTCCACCACGCGCAGCCTACGCGTGCGGGCTTCGACGCCGGCCAGCCACACGCGAGCATCCGTTCCAAGCCATGGGTCGAGTTCGTCGTGCGAGCCCAGCACTACGGCGATGCGCAGTTGTGGATAGCGCCGATCAGCATCGGGTGTGAACAGTGATCGTGTCGGCGCGGTTGCGGGCGGGGAACCTCCGGCGCAGGACTCGGTTCCTCGCCAGCCCTGCCACTGATCCATCCACGTGGTCAGTCGTGCCCCGTTCCATGGTGGGTAGCGGCAGGCCGCGCCCAGATCGATGCCAAACGGTCCGGCGATCAGGGCCATTGCGTCGAAACGACGTTCCCAGTCTTCAGATGCCAGACCGTAGGCAGCCGCCGTGGCGGCATTGCTGGTGGCAACCAGTACACGACGACCCTCGATCCATGGTTTGACCGCGGGCGCATCCAGCGCGGCGGACAGAACCTTCGCTAGCGCGCGATGGCCGCGACGGTTGTGCGGCCAGTAGCCGCCCCAGCCGTCGGCCGCAGGCGCATTCGTGAAGGTGAGTTCGATCGATCGCACGCCGCGCGCGGCGAGGCGTTCGAGCAGCGCCGGCAGTTCAGCCTGGTAGGCAGAGAACCGGTCGCGACCGGAGTGTCCGCTGATCCAGACCAGCGTCGCAGACGGCCGGGTATTGGCGAGGTTCGCGCGCAGTTCGACGCCGAACCACTCGCCGTCGGCGGAAATCTCAAAGCGCGCGCACTCATAACCGGCGCCACACTCTGCGGCGGCCGATCCCGAGGCAATGACCAGTGCGAGGAATGCGCCCGCCGCGCGCAGTTGGCAGCGGGCAACTCTACGCTGCTTTCCGCTCAGCGCGGAAGCTCGGAATAACCCATCAGGTATTCGTCGACGGCCCGTGCGCACTGGCGTCCCTCGCGAATGGCCCAAACCACCAGCGACTGGCCACGGCGCATGTCACCGGCCGAGAACACGCCCTCGACCGAGGTGTAGTAGGCCTTTTCGCCCTCGGTGTCGGCGCTGACGTTGCCGCGCGGATCGAGGTCCACGCCGATCTTCTCGATAAGCCCGGCGTGTTCGGGATGCACGAAGCCCATCGCGAGCAGCACGAGATCGGCCTTGAGTTCGAATTGCGAACCGGCGACGTCGCGCATCTCGAAGCGACCGTCATCGCCCTTGACCCATTCGACCCGCACGCCCTGCAGGGCCCGCACGCGATCCTGATCGTCGCCGAGCAGTTGCACGGTGCGCACGCTCCAGTCGCGCTCAGCGCCTTCTTCCTGCGAACTCGAGGTGCGCATCTTCAGCGGCCAGTCCGGCCAGGTCACGGCCTTGTCCTCGCGCTCGGGGGGACGCGGCATGATCTCGAGCTGGGTGACGCTTGCGCAGCCTTGGCGAATCGAGGTGCCGATACAGTCGGAGCCGGTGTCGCCGCCACCGATCACGAGCACGTCACGACCGCCTGCCAGGATGGCGGTTGCCGAATCGACGTCGTCGCCGGCGACGCGCCGGTTCTGCTGGCGCAGGAAGTCCATCGCAAAATGCACGCCGTCGAATTCGCGCCCCTGCACGGGCAGGTCGCGCGGTTTCTCGGCGCCGCCGGTCAGTGCGACCGCATCGAACTCGCGCAGCAGATCTTCGGCACTGACGTCCGCACCCACATTCGTGTTCGGCCGGAACTCGACACCCTCGGCACTCATCTGCTCCATGCGCCGGTCGATCAGATGTTTTTCCATCTTGAAGTCAGGGATGCCGTAACGCAGCAGGCCGCCGATGCGGTCGTTCTTTTCGAACAGCACGACTTCGTGACCGGCGCGCGCGAGCTGTTGCGAACACGCCAGCCCCGCCGGCCCCGAACCCACGACGGCAACGCGTTTGCCGGTCTTGTGTTCGGCGATGCGCGGTGTGACCCAGCCCTCGTCAAACGCCTTGTCGATGATCGAACATTCGATCGTCTTGATCGTGACCGGCTGGTCGTCGATGTTCAGCGTGCACGACGCCTCGCAGGGTGCCGGACAGATGCGGCCGGTGAACTCCGGAAAGTTGTTCGTCGAATGCAGCACGTCGAGCGCGCCGCGCCAGTCCTGCCGATAGACGAGGTCGTTCCAGTCCGGAATGATGTTGTTGACCGGACAGCCCTGATGGCAGAACGGGATGCCGCAATCCATGCACCGTGCGGCCTGCTCGCTGACCTCGGGTTCGCTGAGCGGTACGACGAATTCATGGTAGTGCCGGATTCGCTCGTCGACCGGCCGGTAGTTGCGGTCCTTGCGCGCGAATTCCTTGAAGCCTGTCGGCTTGCCCATGAGCGTTTAACCCCCGGCGCCCGGCGAACCGGAGCGCATGTTCGCGCCGTTGCTCGCCTGGCGTTGTTGCATGTTTTCGAGTGCGCGCCGGTAATCGACGGGCATGATCTTGACGAACCGGCCGATCATCGAATCCCAGTGATCGAGGATGTGTCGTGCGCGCCCGCTGCCGGTGTAGTGCAGGTGCTTCTCGATCAGCTGACGCAGGCGGATGCCGTCATAACGCGTCATGTCGTGGCTGACATCGACCTCGCCATGCGTTTCGAGATCGCCGCCCAGACATTCGAGTCGATCCAGCGCGTCGTCTTCGGCGCAGACCGGCTGAAGCTCGACCATCGCCAGATTGCAGCGCGACTCGAAATCGCCATGCTCGTCGAGCACGTAGGCGATGCCGCCGGACATGCCCGCGGCGAAGTTGCGGCCGGTCGGACCCAGGACGACGACGACACCGCCGGTCATGTATTCGCAGCAGTGGTCGCCAGTGCCCTCAACCACGGCGGTCACACCGGAGTTGCGCACGGCAAACCGCTCGCCTGCCACGCCGCGGAAGTAGCACTCGCCGCTGATCGCGCCATACAGCACCGTGTTGCCGACGATGATGTTGTCTTCGGGCACGAGGCTGGACTCAGGCGGCGGATAGACCACGATACGTCCGCCGCTCATGCCCTTGCCGACGTAGTCGTTCGCCTCGCCGGAGAGTTCCAGCGTGACGCCGCGCGCTAGCCATGCGCCGAAGCTCTGACCGGCCGTGCCCTTCAGTCGTACGTGAATCGTGTCGTCGGCAAGCCCGGCATAACCATAGCGCTTGGCAACTTCACCGGAGAGCATCGCACCGACCGTGCGGTTCAGGTTCCGGATCGGCTGTTCGATCTGCACGGTCTTGCCCGATTTCAGTGCCGGGCCCGCAAGTTCGATGAGCTTGAGATCGAGTGCGCGTTCGAGCCCGTGGTCCTGCGCCTCGGTGTGACGCACCGCCACGCCCGGCGCCGGCTTCGGCATCGTGAGAATGCGCGAGTAGTCGAGGCCCTTGGCCTTGTAGTGACGGATCGCCTGGCTCATGTCGAGCCGGTCCATGCGCCCGACCATTTCATCGAACCGCCGGAAGCCCAGGCGCGCCATGAGTGCGCGCACCTGTTCGGCGACGAAGAAGAAGTAATTCACGACGTGTTCGGGTTTGCCCGTGAAACGCTTGCGCAGTTCCGGATCCTGCGTCGCGATGCCAACCGGGCAGGTGTTCAGGTGACACTTGCGCATCATGATGCAGCCTTCTGCAATCAGCGGTGCGGTCGAGAACCCGAACTCGTCCGCGCCGAGCAGCGCGCCGACGACGACATCGCGGCCGGTACGCAGACCACCGTCGACCTGCACGGCGATGCGGCCACGCAAGGCGTTCAGCACCAGGGTCTGATGCGTTTCCGCAAGACCGATCTCCCACGGACTGCCGGCGTGCTTGATCGAGGTCAACGGGCTCGCGCCAGTGCCACCATCCGCGCCGGCGATCGTCACGTGGTCCGCATGCGCCTTGGAAACGCCCGCGGCGACCGTGCCGACGCCTATTTCGGAAACCAGTTTGACCGAGATCGCCGCCTGCGGATTGACGTTCTTCAGATCGTGGATCAGCTGCGCAAGGTCTTCGATCGAATAGATGTCGTGATGCGGCGGCGGCGAGATCAGCCCGACACCCGGCGTCGAATGGCGCACGCGCGCAATGCGCTCGTCAACCTTGTGTCCGGGCAGCTGGCCGCCTTCGCCGGGCTTCGCGCCCTGGGCCATCTTGATCTGGATCATGTCGGAGTTGACCAGATATTCAGTCGTGACTCCGAAACGACCCGAGGCGACCTGCTTGATGGCCGAACGCATGGAGTCGCCGTTCGCCAGCGGCCTGAATCGTTCCGGCTCCTCGCCGCCCTCGCCCGTGTTCGACTTGCCGCCGATGCGGTTCATCGCGATCGCAAGCGTGGAATGAGCCTCATGCGAAATCGAACCGAACGACATCGCACCGGTTGCGAATCGCTTCACGATCTCTTTGGCCGGCTCGACTTCGTCGAGCGGCACGGGCGTGCCGGCGAAGCGGAAGTCGAACAGTCCGCGCAGCGTGAGCAGGTGTTCGTTCTGCTCGTCGATCAGACGCGCGAACTCGGCGAACGTCTTGGCGTTGTTGGCGCGCACCGCGTGTTGCAGCCGCGAGATGGTCTCGGGCGTCCAGACATGATCCTCGCCGCGCAGGCGGTAGGCGTAGTCGCCGCCGACCTCGAGCGCGCCGCGCAATACGGGCGCATCGCCAAAGGCATCGCGATGCAGACGCACGGCGTCGGCCGCGACCTCGTCCAGCCCGATGCCTTCGATCCGCCCCGGGGTGCCGGTGAAGTAGCGGTCGACGAACGCGCTCGACAGCCCGATCGCGTCGAAGATCTGTGCACCGCAGTACGACTGGTAGGTCGAGATGCCCATCTTGGACATGACCTTCAGAATGCCCTTGCCGACGGCCTTGATGTAGCGCTTCTCGACCTCTTTGGTGCTGAGGTCCTCGGGCAGCTCGGGCCGCATCGCATCAAGCGTTTCGAAGGCGAGGTACGGATTGATCGCCTCGGCGCCATAGCCGGCCAGCACGCAGAAGTGATGCACTTCGCGCGCGGCGCCGGTTTCAACCACCAGCCCGGTCTCGGTGCGCAGACCGTGGCGGATCAGGTGATGATGCACGGCCGAAGTGGCAAGCGCGGCCGGAATCGCGATGTGATCACGATCCAGCCCCCGATCGGACAGAATCAGAATGTTGTGGTGGTCGTGCACCGCGCGCTCGGCGGCCTTGCACAGGGCATCGAGCGCGGACGCCATGCCGGCGGCGCCGAGATCGGCCGGATAGCAGATATCCAGTGTATGGGTGCGAAACGCGCTGGTGTGCTCTTCGATGCGACGGATGCGCTCGAGATCGGCGTTCGTGAGGATCGGCTGATTGACCTCCAGGCGCGTGTGCAGACCGGCCTCGTCGTGCCCGAGCAGATTCGGCCGTGGACCGATCAGCGAGACCAGCGACATCACGAGTTCCTCGCGGATCGGATCGATCGGTGGGTTCGTGACCTGGGCGAAGTTCTGCCGGAAATAATTGAACAGCGACTTCGGCTGGTTCGACAGCACGGCCGGGGGGTTGTCCGCGCCCATGGAACCGACGGCTTCCTGACCGGTAACCGCCATCGGTGTCATCAGAAACTTGATGTCTTCCTGGGTGTAACCGAACGCCTGCTGGCGATCGAGCAGTTCCACCTTGTGTGCCGGCAGTTCCACCGGCACGGCCGGCAGCTCATGCAGGCGAATCTGGGTGTCGCGCAGCCACTGGCGGTACGGGCGAGCCGCCGCCAGCTCGGCCTTCAGTTCGGCATCGTCGATGATGCGACCCTGCTCGAGGTCGGCCAGGAACATCCTGCCCGGCTGCAGGCGCCACTTCTTGACGATGCGTTCCTCGGCGATCGGCAGCACGCCCATTTCCGAGGCCATGACGACGAGATCGTCATCGGTGATGAGATAACGCGCGGGGCGCAGGCCATTGCGATCGAGCGTCGCGCCGATGTGGCGGCCGTCGGTGAACGCCACGGCCGCCGGGCCGTCCCACGGCTCCATGAGCGCCGCGTGATATTCGTAGAACGCGCGGCGGTCGTCATCCATCAGCGGATTGCCGGCCCAGGCCTCCGGAATCAGCAGCATCATCGCGTGAGCGAGCGGGTAACCGCCGTAATGCAGCAACTCCAGAGCGTTGTCGAAGCACGCGGTATCGGACTGACCTTCGGCGATCAACGGCCAGAGCTTGTCGAGATCGTCACCGAGCTGCGATGAGCGCATGGAATGCCGCCGCGCCGCCATCCAGTTGACGTTGCCGCGCAGGGTGTTGATCTCGCCATTGTGCGCGATCATCCGGAACGGCTGGGCGAGGTCCCAGGTCGGGAACGTGTTCGTCGAAAAGCGCTGGTGCACAAGGGCCAGCGCGCTTTCCACACGTTCGTCGCCGAGGTCCGGAAAGTACACGCCGACCTGGTCGGCGAGCAGCATGCCCTTGTAGCAAACGGTACGCGCCGACAGCGAGGTCACGTAGAACTCGGTACCGCACTCGGCACGCAGGCGGTGTTCGGCGACCTTGCGGATCACGAACAGCTTGCGTTCGAAGGCGTCACCTTCGAGCCCCGCGGCCCCGGGCGCGACGAAGATCTGGCGCACCCGCGGCTCGCAGGCCGTGACCGTGGGGCCGACCCCGGAATTGTCGGTCGGCACATCGCGCCAGCCGAGCACCTGCTGGCCTTCCTCGACGATCACGGCCTCGAGCGTCTTCACGCACAGCGCGGCCTTGGCGTCATCATCGGGCAGGAACACCATGCCAACGCCGTAGCCGCCGGCCGGCGGCAGCTCAAGGCCGAACTCGGCACATTTCGCCCGCAGAAACCGGTCCGGCACCTGGAGCAGCACGCCCGCGCCGTCGCCTGCCAGCGGATCGGCGCCGACCGCACCACGGTGGGTCAGGTTTACCAGCAGTTCCAGCCCCATCGAAACGATCGAGTGGCTTGCCTTTCCCTTGATATGGGCGACAAAGCCCACCCCACAGCTGTCGTGCTCGAGGGCGGGGTCGTATAGACCCTGTTTCGCAGGCAGATTTCGCAGGCTCATCGCGCGAACTCTCGTCAGGTTGCAGGCATGGTTCTGGCCCCGCGGTGCGGCTGACCGCAGGTAGCGCCCAGGCGTAGTGATCCGCCGCCCGCGGGACGCAGGCGGACCGGCAAGATTAGCAAACCCTGAAGTGCGCCTGCCAGCCTCGGCGGACGCGACCCGGCGACGGGCGGTGGGTGGGCTGGCGCGCAGGTGCGCTGCGGGACCGCGTTCGGGCGACGCGGCAGGGATGCCCCCCTCAGGCGGAGGCCGTGGCCAGTGTCGCCTCCAGGGCCGCCGGATCAAACCGGTCGGTCACGATGGCCTCGCCGAGTGCGCGGATCAGTACCAGACGCAGGCGCCCGGCCTGGACCTTCTTGTCCACGGCCATGTAGCGGCGGAAGGCTTCGGCGCCGATCTTCGGCGGCTCGACCGGCAGGCCGCCACGGGCGACCAGTTTGCGGATGCGGGATTGGTCGGTTTCGTCGAGCCAGCCGAGCCGATGCGACAGGTCTGAGGCCATGACCATGCCGGCCCCTACGGCCTCGCCATGCAGCCAGGTTCCGTAGCCCATGGCCGCCTCGATCGCGTGACCGAAGGTGTGACCGAGGTTCAGCAGGGCGCGCTGGCCGGACTCGAGTTCATCGGCGGCCACGACCTCGGCCTTGTTCCGGCAGGAGCGCTCAACGGCGCTCGCGAGTGCGTCGGCATCCAGCGCGCGCAGGGAGTCGATCCCGGCCTCCAGCCAGTCGAAGAACCCACGATCGCGGATGATGCCGTACTTGATGACCTCGGCGATCCCGGCGGAAAGTTCCCGCGGCGGAAGCGTCGTCAGGGTATCGGTGTCGGCCAGCACCAGACGCGGCTGATGGAACGCACCGATCATGTTTTTGCCCAGCCGGTGGTTCACGCCGGTCTTGCCGCCGACGGACGAATCGACCTGCGCGAGCAGCGTGGTCGGCACCTGGATGAACGCGACCCCGCGCTGATAGCTGGCGGCGGCGAAACCCACCAGGTCGCCGATCACACCACCGCCCAGGGCGACCAGCGTGCATCCGCGCTCGAATCGGGCCTCGAGCAGAGCGTCGAAGATCAGGTTCAGGGTATCGAGGGTCTTGTACTGCTCGCCGTCGGGCAGTACCAGCGTGTGCAGGTCGTGGCCGGCCAATGCGGAGCAGACCTGCTCCAGATAGAGCGGGCCGACCGTCGTGTTGGTGACCACGAGCACCTGCCGCCCGCCGATGTACGGGGCGTAGAGATCCGCGCGGCCGATCAGGCCCGGGCCGATCTGGATGGGATAACTTCTGGGACCGAGTTCTACGGTGAGTGTGCGCATCGGAAACATTCGGGTGCGCGGTTGGCGCGCAGGTCGGTCAGCTACATTCAGAAAGCCGGCCACGAATCTCGCGGGCGACCGCCGCAACCGATCGGCGACCGGACTCGATCACCACGTCGGCGATCGCGCGGTACAGCGGGTCGCGGGTCTCGAACAGGGCCTGCAGGCGCGCGGCAGGGTCATCGGTCTGAAGCAGCGGACGATTGCGATCGTGCGCGGTGCGCCGCAGCTGTTCCGCGACCGGGCAGTAAAGATACACGACACATCCGCGCTCGGCGAGCAGACGGCGGTTGTCCTCGCGCAGCACGGCGCCACCGCCGGTCGCAAGCACACAGGGTGCATGCAGCGTCAGCTCGTCGATGGCACGGGCTTCGCGTTCACGAAACCCCACCTCTCCTTCGTACTCGAAGATCGTCGGGATGTCGACGCCGGTGCGCTGTTCGATCTCGCGATCGGCGTCGTAAAATGGCCAGCTGAGATCTTCGGCGAGGCGCCGGCCAACGGTAGATTTGCCGGCCCCCATGGGGCCGACGAGGAAGATACGCCCTGGCGCCGTCGCATCCGGCGACGGCGCGTCCGGCTCAGAGCCCAACCGAAAGCGACTCGCGCATGATGCGCGGGGTCACAAAGATCAGCAGTTCGGTGTTGTCGTCCTGCTTGAACTCCTTGCGGAACAGTCGCCCCACGGTCGGCAGATCGCCGAAAAACGGCACCTTGTCGACGTTGTTTGCCCGGACGCGCTCAAAGATGCCGCCCAGTACCACGGTGTCACCGTCGTCAACCAGCACGTTGGTCTCGACCTCGCGCGTGTTTATGGGCGGAACGCCGAGCACAACTCTGGAGAAATCTGGCGTGTCCTGGCTGACGTTCAGCTCCATGATGATGCGGTCGTCCGGTGTGATCTGCGGTGTGACTTCCAGCTTCAGTACCGCTTCCTTGAACGACACCGAAGTGGCGCCGCTGGAGGTGGCCTCCTGATACGGAATCTCGAAACCCTGCTTGATCAACGCCTTGCCCTGATCGGATGTCACGACACGCGGACTCGAGATGATCTCGCCGCGGCCTTCGGACTGCATTGCAGTCAGCTCAAGACGCAACAACCAGTCGAGAAACGAACCGACGACGAAGTTTACGCCCGAGGTCGCGCCCGCGGCCGGAAGGTTGACCGCCAGCGCCTCGGCGCCATCAGGGCCACCGTCGGTTGTAACGAACGGCGGCTGCTGCGGGCCGATCACCAGATCGCCCGTCAGGGCACCGCCGCCGACGGCGTAGCGGCTGCCGCTGCTGTCGAACTTGCCGCCGGCGACGCTTAGGCGAACACCCAGGTCGCGCGAAAAATCATCGCTTGCGATCACGATGCGCGATTCGATCTGCACCTGGCGAACCGGGATATCCAGTCGCTTGACGATTCGACGCACAGATTCCAGCGTATCGGCCGTATCCTTCAGAAGCAATGTATTCGTGCGCTCGTCGATCGATACGGATCCGCGCGGCGAGAGGAGCCGGTTCGTGCCTCCGGTATCTCCTCCGCCCTTGAGAAGGTCGGCAATGTCTTCTGCCTTGGCATAGTTGATCTGGATGAACTCCGAGCGCAGCGGCGCCAGGGTCTCGACCTTGCGGTCGGCCTCGAGCTGCGCCTGCTCGCGTGCGGCGAGTTCCTCCTGCGGCGCGACCAGGATCACATTCTCCTGCACGCGCTTGTCCAGCCCCTTGGTCCGCAGGATGATGTCCAGTGCCTGGTCCCAGGGGACGTTCTTCAGCCGCAGCGTGATGTTTCCACCGACGGTGTCGCTGGTCACCATGTTGATATCGGTGAAATCCGCCAACAGTTGCAGGACCGAACGGACCTCGATGTCCTGGAAATTCAGCGACAGTCGCTCGCCCGTGTAGACGAATTTCTCGCGATCGATCCGCTCCTTTTCCTCCGGCGTCAGCTCGCGGAACTCGACGGCGAATTCGTCATCGGCCTGATAGGCAAGATGATCGTAGGCACCCTGGGCCGTGATGCGGATCTGGGTGTTGTCGCCCACGACCGAAGGATCGACAAACTGGACCGGTGTCGCAAAGTCGACGACATCCAGCCGTTGCAGCAGCTCATCGGGGAGTTTCGCGCCCGTGATGTCCACCACGATGTTGCCGCCTTCCTCACGCACGGCGACCGGGGTCGCCGGATCGCTGAGCGATACGATCACGCGCCCGGCCCCGTCGGGGGTTCTGCGAAAATCGATGTTTCGGATCGAACGGGCGGCGCCGGCCGCCACGCCGGAGCTGACGACCGCGGTGGGCTGAAAATCGTTCGCGCGCCGTTGGTCGGCCAGGAACGAACCGGTCGACGGCGCACCCACCGTGATCACGAAATCATTGCCATCAATGACGGTTTCGTAGGGCGTGACCTGCGCAAGGTTCAGCACCACGCGTGCGCGACCGCCGGATTCGGCAACCGTCACGCTCGCGACAACGCCCACGCCCACGTCGACGTAACGGGCCGGCACCTCTACGCGGGTGTCCCTGAAATCCACGGCGAGTCGGGCGGGCGTATCGACCGTAAAACTCAGCGGCTCTCCGGTGATCGGGTCGCTCATGTGCAGCCGCACCTGTGTGCGATCCGCCGACAGCGACGAGTAGCTGATTTTCTGCAGGCTGTTCGCATTCGCGCCGACCGAAAACAGCAGTGTGCCCGCCAGCGTTACCAACCAGGCGAATTTGCATTTTGTATTCATCGTCTCATCTCCATGCCGCAGCGCAGATCAATTGTTCAGCGCCAGTGCGGCCTCGCGCTCGGTGTAGCGACTCGGTGCAAGCTGTATCAGTTCAATGAGGTCAATGCGGTCTTCACTGATGCGCGAAATGCGCCCGTGATTCTGCCCCAGGTAATTGCCGCGCTGAACCCGATGGATCGTGTTCTGGGGATCGCGCACCAATGCCCAGCGTTCGCCCTGCTGTTCGAGCATGCCGACCATGCGCACGGAATCGAGCGGATACTGTTCAAGTTCCTCGCGCGGCCGATTCGGATCCGGACGCGGACCGTCGCCTGCGGCAATGACTTCTTCTTCCGGTTCGACGAGGCCAGGCGCGAACGGATCGCGGCGGCCACCGGGTTCGTAGATGAAGGTCTCGGCGGTCTTGAGTTCGGGCAACGGCGGGACCGGTCCCGGTGGCAGCTGTTCCACCTCGTCGACGAACGCCTGCAAATCCCTGAGATCCGTGCGCCCGCAACCGGACACCGTCGTGACCAGCGCGACGCATACGATCCACGCAAGCGGTAACCGGCGCGCGCGCATCATCTGGCCCCGTCGCCTTCGAGGAACCGGTAGGTCTTCGCGGTCATATCCATCTGCAGCAGGGTCTGGCCGTCCACGGTTGTGGCGTTGCCACCCGCCTTGCTGATGTTGATGTTGTGCACGGTCACGATCCGCGGCAGTTCAGCGAGACCGCTGACGAATCGGCCGAACTCGTGGTAAGACCCCAGCACTCGAATCTGGATGGGCAGCTCCGCGTAGAAATCCTTTGGAACCTCGCCGGTGGGCTTGAACAGCTTGAACTCCAGACCACTGGCTAGGCCCTTCTGCGACACGTCGACGAGCAGTTCGGCGACCTCGGTGCGGCTCGGCAGCTGACGCAGCGCATCCGCGAAACGCTCCTTGAGCTCCTCGTACTGCTTCTCGTAGATGTGCAGGTTCGCAGCCTTCTTGACCTTGATCTCGTAGTCCTGTTTCAGGTCGACCTCGCGCGCCTCTTCTTTCTTGAGGCGGGAAAGCTGCCCCTGGGTGTCGTAGTAATACCAACCCACGACGATGAGCGCGCAGATGATCAGAACAAAAATGAACTTGACCAGGAACGGCCAATCGCCGATCTCGGCAAGATCAAGTTCCTTGAGATCCTGGGCGTTCAAGATTCCCCCCCCGCATCATCGGACTTGGGCCGACGCTGCGCGGCGCGCAGCTGGAACTGGCTGAGGCCCGTACCGGTCTTGTCCTTCGATTCGATCACGATCAGGCCGGGCGAGCCGATCCACTTCGCACCCTCGATGTTGCGCATGTACGCCGAAACGCGCGAGTTCGACTGCGCGCTGCCGCTGATCGAAAGCCCGCTGCCCGCCTGCCCGATGTTCGAGATCAGCACGCCTTCTGGCAAGGTCGCAACGATCTCGTCGAACAGGTGCACCGCCTGCGGACGGCTGAGCTGCAGGTTGTAGATGATCTCGGTGCGCGCGATGAGCTGGGATTTCAGCTGCTCGAGCTTCTTGATCTGCGCGATCTGCTTGTCGACGACCTCGATCTTCTGCGTCAGCCATTTGTTGCGACGCTTCTGATAGTCGATCCGGCCTTCCACAAACCAGTGCAGGCCCGCGAGCACGCCGCTGGTAAGAACGATCGCGGCGACCAGGCCAACCCCGAAGTCGCGCTTGCGCTTGCGGCGGCGGTTTTCCCGCCAGGGCAGAAGATTAATATGCGCCATGGTCGTCGAAGGCTCGGCGTGCGAGTCCGCAGGCGATCAGCAGCGCCGGCGCATCGTTGCTCAGCGCCTGCGGCTTGACGCGCGGTGACAGGGACATGCTGGCAAACGGATTGGCGACCGAACAGGCCGTGCCCATCTTTTCTGCAAGCAGTTCATCGACGCCCGGGATCGAGGCGCTGCCACCGGCCAGCAGGATGTGATCCACGGCGTTGTGCGCGCTCGATGAAAAGAAGAACTGCAACGAGCGACTGATCTGCATGGCCATGGCTTCCTTGAACGGCTCCAGCACCTCCGGAACGTAGTTGTCCGGCAGCCCGCCCTGGCGCTTGGCCATGGATGCCTCTTCGTACGACAGTCCGTAGCGACGCTGGATCTCCTCGGTCAACTGCCGGCCGCCGAAGCTCTGCTCGCGGGTGTAGGCGATCTGCTTGCGATCCAGCACTGTCAGCGTGGTCGTCGTCGCGCCGATGTCCGCGATGGCGACGACCTTGCCGTCCGTGCCACCGGCGATGTGATGGGTCAGCAGCGAGAATGCGTTCTCCATCGCGTACGCTTCAATGTCGACGATCACCGCATCCACGCCGGCGATCTTCAGCGCGCCGACACGGTCTTCGACGTTTTCGCTGCGCGATGCCGCGAGCAGCACGTCGACCATTTCCGGGTTCTTCGGCGTGGGTCCGAGGACCTCGTAGTCGAGATTGACCTCGTCGAGCGGGTACGGGATGTACTGGTCGGCCTCGAGGCGAATCTGCGTGTCCAGATCGTTGGGCCGCAACGACGCCGGCATGGAAATGACTTTGGTGATGACCGCCGAGCCCGCCACGGCGACCGCCGCACGCCGGGTGCGGGTGCCGGAGCGGCGCACGACCTTGCCCACGGCGTCGCCGACCGCATCCACGTCCGCGATCTTTTTCTCGACCACGGCGTTTTCCGGCAGGGGCTCTACCGCGTAGCTCTCGACATGAAAACGCGGGCCGTTCTGGCTCAGCTCGAGCAGCTTGACGGCCGTCGAACTGATATCCAGCCCCAGCAGTGGCTTGCTCTTTTTCAGGGCCCCGAACACGTCCCCGGACTCCGGTTTGGGTGGTGGAACATCGGTCTATGCCGCCGGTGGCGGCTGGTTTTGGACTGAGTATATATCAACAAATCAATGGATTGGGAAGAAATTTTCACCAAATCTGTGAAGCAGTTCTGGTCCTCGGTCTGCTAACATCGCGGCCCTCGCCGCGCGGGCGGCCCACGATTCGAACCCACCGGGCATGCCCCAGCCATGAACTGGATCACGAAACTGACGCGCTGGTTCTTCGTAGCGCTGTTTGGCGGTTTTGTGCTGGCCACGCTCGCGGTCATGGCCGGGTATGCCTACGTCGCGCCCTCGTTGCCGGGCACCGCGAGCCTGCGCGAGGTCACGCTGGAGGTTCCGCTGCGCGTGCGCGACCGCAACGGGGCCCTGATCGCCGAGTACGGCGAGAAGCGCCGCGAACCGCTGACCTTCGATCAGATCCCCACCACGCTGCGCCAGGCGTTCCTCGCCGCCGAGGACGACCGCTTTTATGAGCATCCGGGCGTCGACTACCAGGGCATCGTGCGGGCCGTCGGCCAGTTGATCCTTACAGGCGAGCGCCGCCAAGGCGGCAGCACGATCACCATGCAGCTCGCGCGAAACATCTTTCTGACGCCGGAGCGGACCTATGTCCGCAAACTCAAGGAGGTATTCCTTGCGTTGCAAATGGAACGCGATCTGGACAAAGACGAGATCCTGACGCTTTATCTCAACAAGATTTACCTTGGCAACCGCGCCTACGGGGTCGGCGCGGCGGCCAAGGTCTATTACGGCAAGGCCATCGGCGAACTCGAATTGCCGCAATGGGCCATGATTGCCGGGCTCCCGAAGGCGCCATCGCGCTACAACCCGATCGCCGACCCCGAGCGCGCCAAGGTGCGTCGCAACTATGTCCTGCGGCGCATGCACGATCTCGGCCAGATCGACGAACCCTCCATGCTGGCGGCGCAGGCCGCGCCGGTCACCGCGCGTCTGCACAGCGCGGCCATCGAGGTCGCCGCACCGTATGCAGCGGAGATGGTTCGCGCCGAACTGTTCGAGCGCTACGGCGAGGCGGCCTACAGCGACGGCTTCGAGGTCATCACCACGCTGGACGGCCGGCTGCAGAACGCCGCCCTGGCGGCCCTGCGCGCGGGGCTTGTCGATTACGACCGGCGTCACGGCTGGAGGGGCCCGGAACACCGTTCGGCGACCGGTGCTCCAGACACTGCGGCGCTCGACGCGCTGCTCGCGAATGCGCCGCGGGTCGGCGACCTGTTGCCCGCGCTCGTCACCAGCGTGGACCCAACGGGCGCCACGCTGAAGACCCTCGACGGCCAGCAGGTCGAGCTTGGCGTCGCGGCGTTCCAGTGGGCCCGTCCGTATGTCGACGCCGATCACATCGGCACGCAACCCAAATCACCGGGCGAGGTCGTTGCCGCCGGTGACCTGGTTCGGGTGGCGCGCAGTGACGACGAGACCGGCTGGGTCCTCGCCCAGGTGCCGAAAGTCGAAGGCGCACTGGTGTCGAGCGATGCCGATACCGGCGCGATCCAGGCCATCGTCGGTGGCTACGACTTCTTTCGCAGCAAGTTCAACCGCGCCGACCAGGCCCTGCGTCAGGCCGGTTCGGGTTTCAAACCAATCCTGTACTCGGCCGCGCTCGACCATGGATACACACCGGCGTCGATCATCAACGATGCGCCGATCACCATCCGCGACGCCGCGCTCGAGGGCGTCTGGCGCCCCGAAAACTACGGCCACAAGTTCAAGGGTCCCACGCGTTTGCGCGAGGCGCTTGCACAATCGCGCAACCTGGTATCGATCCGCCTGTTGCAGGCGGTTGGCGTAGCACCGGTCATCGAGCAGGCGGACCGCTTCGGCCTGGATACCGCGCGACTGCCACACAACCTGTCGCTGGCGCTGGGCAGCGGTGAGGTCACGCCACTGGACCTGAACGGAGCCTATGCGGTGTTCGCGAACGGCGGCTTTCGCGTCGAGCCGTACCTGGTGGAACAGATCAACCGCGCGGGTGTGGGCGTATACCGGGCCACCCCACGGGTCGCCTGCCGGGCCGGATGCACGCCGGATCAGCCCCGTGCCGCGCGCGTGCTGGATGCGCGCACGCACTACCTGATCAGCTCGATGCTGCGCGAGGTCGTGCAGTCGGGCACGGCGCGGCGCGCGCGCTCACTCGGACGGCGCGACCTGGCCGGCAAGACCGGTACATCGAATGACTACCGGGACGCATGGTTCAACGGCTACGTTCCGGGGCTGATCACGACCGTGTGGATCGGGTTTGACGACAACGCCGAACTCGGTCGCGGCGAGGCGGGCGGTCGCGCCGCGCTGCCGGTGTGGATCGACTACATGCGGGTCGCGCTGAACGGTCGCCCGGAGCGGGATTTTCCGGAGCCGCCGGGCATCGTCAATGTGCGTATCGATCCGGATACAGGGCTCGCGGCAACCGCCGGGCAGACCGGCACGATTGTCGAGATCTTTCGCAGCGATCAGCTTCCCCGACGCTCCGCCGATGGCGCGAATACCATTGCACCGCCCCCCTCCCCGGGCACGTCGGCCACGCCGAAGCCGGTCGAGAACCTGTTTTAGCGGGCGGCCCAAACCCTCACTTCAACCGCCTGTTGTTTCGAGACAGGGGGCGCACGCCCGAAAATCGACTACGCAGACAGGTCGAGTTCGCAAGCATCCGAGAACCACGGTTTTCGCTTGCGACACAGGCAAGGCCATGACCAGCCGTTTTCGACGACCTGATTGGACTCCGCGCCTCAGCGGTGCTGGCCGCGCGCGCGCAGCCACTCACGCAAGCCCTTGAGGTGACGCCGGCTGACCTCGAAACGTCGGTCCGTGCCTGCGAGCCGGGCGCGCGCAGAACCGTCTGAACCACGTTCAATGCCGGTCAGGTGGCGCTTGGCGACGAGGCCGTTTCGATGGATGCGCAGAAACTGTTCCGCGAACTCTTCCTCCAGCACGCGCAGTGAGGTTTCCAGCAGCGCCTCGCCACCCTGGTGATAGACGACCACGTACTTGTGCTCGGCAATGAAGGCGAACACCTCGTCGACCGGGATCAGGTTCAGATTACCGCGCAGCGAAACGCTGAGATGCGTGCGCGGCGCACCCGGTGTCGGTTCGGCATCGGTCGCCTGCAGCGCGGCGAGTTGCGGGCGCGTCAGCACGCTTGCGTGACGCAGGGCCGCTTCGAGCTTCTCGCGGCGGATGGGTTTGAGCAGGTAGGCGACCGCGTGGGCGTCAAACGCCGCCAGCGCATGCTCGTCGTAGGCCGTGACGAAGATCACCGCCGGCGGGCCCGGCTGCGAACCGAGTCGATGGGCGACCTCGATTCCGTCGAGCCCCGGCATGCGGATATCGAGGAGCACGACGTCGGGCTGAAAACGCTGCGCCTCGGCGAGCGCCTGTTCGCCGTCGGCGGCCTCGGCCACCGCATCGATCCCGTCAATCTCGGCGAGCGCCGAACGCAAGCGCTGGCGCGCCGGGATCTCGTCATCGACGACGAGCACCTTCATGGCGTCTGCCTGCGATACGGAAACTGCAGCAGCACCTGGTACTGACCGTCGCTGCTCGACACCGTCATGCGAGAGTCTCCTGCGAAAAATGCCTCCAGCCGCGCGCGCACATTGTCCTGCGCCATGCGGTTGCCGGGGCGTGGCCGGGTGTCCGCGTCGGCAAGGGTGTTGGTGATCCTCAAAGTCACCGTTCCATCCTTGTGCCCACCGGATACCCGCACGGTGCCGCCGGCGCGCGCGCGCTCAATGCCATGATAGACGGCATTTTCCAGCAGCGGCTGTAGACACAGCTGGGGCAGCACCGCGTCGCCCGGAAGCTGGTCGATCTGCCAGTCCACCCGCAGCCGTTCCCCCAGTCGATGTGACTCCAGTCCCAGATAGCGACGGCCAAGTTCGAGCTCACTGCCGAGGGTCGCGCGCTGACCGCGGCCAAGCGCGACCCGGAACAGGTCGGCGAGGTCCTCGACGGCGCGTTCCGCGGCCTGCGGATCGGTGCGCGCAAGATGCGCAAGCGTGTTCATGCTGTTGAACAGAAAATGCGGGCGTATGCGCGCCTGCAGGGCCTCGAAACGCGCCTGGCCCGCGGCATAGACGCGCTCGCGCCAGCCGTAGAGCAGGAACAGATAACGCACCGCGAAACCCGCGACCACCAGCGCGACGGCGAGATTGCGCAGCGCGAAGGGCTCCAGTGGCGTGGTCCGGCCTGTCAGCAGCCAGGCCGCGACACTGGTGGCCAGGGTCACCACGGCGACCGTCGCCATCATGAAGCTCGCGACGACCACACGCCCGCGGTGCGCCGTCGGCACGTAGCGATACGTCAGACAGAACACCCCGGCACTGACCAGCCCGATCCACTGCACGAACATCGAGACCTGGCTGAGCCGCAGCCCGAACTCGGCGAACGACGGGATCGACACCAGGGTCAGCACCAGCGCCAGCAGTTCGCCAACGATGACCGTGGTGAACACCACGCGTACATCGCAGAAATTCGGCAGTAGTTGCGGACGTTCGTCGACGGCTGGCATCGGGCTGCGAGCGGTTCGGGCGCTACCGGTACAATAGCGGGTCGCGCCCGCGCGCGCCCGACCCCGAACCCCCGAAACAGCGAATTTTCCCGATGAACGAGGACAAACCCTGGGCCGGTCGGTTCACCGAACCGACCGATGCATTCGTGGAAGCCTTCACGGCTTCGGTCGGCTTCGACAAGCGACTGGCTGACGCCGACATCGAAGGTTCCATTGCGCATGCACGCATGCTGGGCGCGGCCGGCGTGCTGGGCGCCGCCGATGTCGAGGCCATCGTCGCGGGGCTCGAAGCGATCCGCACACAGGTCACCGCTGGTGCGCTCGAATGGTCGGTCGCGCTGGAAGACGTGCACATGAACGTCGAATCGCGCCTGACCGACGCGATCGGTGCCGCGGGCAAGCGGCTGCATACCGGTCGGTCGCGCAACGACCAGGTCGCGACCGACGTGCGGCTATGGCTGCGTGGCGAGATCGACGCAATCGCTCAGGCGATCCAGCGCTTCCAACTCGCGATCCTCGAGCAGGCCGAGGCCCATGCCGAGACCATCCTGCCGGGCTTCACGCATCTGCAGGTCGCCCAGCCGGTGACCTTCGGCCATCACCTGATGGCCTGGTACGAGATGCTCGGGCGCGATGCCGAGCGGCTGGCCGACTGCCGTCGGCGCATGAACCGCATGCCGCTCGGTGCCGCGGCGCTGGCCGGCACCAGCTATCCGATCGACCGCGAGTTCACCGCGCGGGCGCTGGGCTTCGACGCACCCTGTCGCAACTCGCTGGATGCGGTCAGCGACCGGGACTTTGTCATCGATTTCCTCGCGTTCGCGGCGACGCTGATGATGCATCTCT
Source organism: Chromatiales bacterium (assembly GCA_020445605.1). Taxonomy (NCBI): domain Bacteria; kingdom Pseudomonadati; phylum Pseudomonadota; class Gammaproteobacteria; order Chromatiales; species Chromatiales bacterium. Next base: position 200,056 of record JAGRGH010000032.1, on the reverse strand, counting down.
CGCGCATGTCCGAGGAACTGATCCTGTGGATGTCCGCGCCGTTCGGCTTCATCGACCTCGGCGATGCGTTCTGCACCGGTTCATCGATCATGCCGCAGAAGAAAAACCCGGACGTGCCGGAACTCGTGCGTGGCAAGACCGGCCGGGTGTATGGACACCTGATCGCGCTGCTGACGCTGATGAAGGGTCAGCCGCTCGCCTACAACAAGGACAACCAGGAGGACAAGGAGCCGCTGTTCGACGCGGTCGACACGGTGCGCGGTTCGCTGAAGGTCTATGCCGAAATGCTGCCGACGCTGCGCGTCAACACAAGCGCGATGCGCAAGGCCGCGGCGCGCGGGTTTTCCACGGCAACGGACCTGGCCGACTATCTGGTGCGCAAGGGCGTGGCGTTTCGTGACGCCCACAGCATCGTCGGGCGCGCCGTGCGCCATGCCATCGACGCAGACTGCGATCTGGAGGAACTGCCGCTCGAAACCCTGCGCGGCTTCAGCACCGAAATCCAGGCCGATGTGTTCGACGTGCTCACGCTGGAAGGCTCGGTCGCCGCGCGCAATCACATCGGCGGCACGGCGCCCGCGCGGGTACGCGACGCGATTGCTGCCGCGCGTAAACGGCTCGCGGCCGGAGAACCGGCGTGAGCGGGGGCGACGCCCCATCGCGCGAGGTGATGCCTGCCGATAGTCTGAGCGCGCTCAACGCGCGCCTCTTGGCGTTCGCGCGCGAGCGCGACTGGGAGCAGTTCCACTCGCCAAAGAATCTGGCGATGGCCATTGCGGGCGAGGTCGGGGAACTCGTCGAACACTTCCAGTGGCTGACCGAGGCGCAGAGCCAGTCACTCGCGCCGGAACGCCGCGAGGCCGTCGCACTGGAGATGGCCGACGTGTTGATCTATCTCGTGCGCCTGTCCGAACGGCTCGACATCGATCTGGTCGCGGCCGCCAATCGCAAGATCACCATCAACGCGGAGCGCTATCCCGCCGCGAGGGTGCGCGGCGACGCCCGCCGTGCGTCCGAATACGGGGAACCCGACGCGGACTGATGCGCGCACTGAGGGCCGTCAAACCCCCTCGAAGAACTCGACCGCGCCGGTCTCGATCGAGTACTCGGCCCCGACGACACGCAGCCAGTCGTTTTCGATCAGCCGTTCAAGGCTGGCCGAACCATGACGCAGATGGCTGACCGAGGCACGCACATTGGCGCGCACCGCATGATGCAGCATCTCCTCGGCAGAAAGGTCGGGTCGCGTTTCGACCAGGGTCTCGACCGCCGGCTGAATCCGGCCGACGATCGAACGCAGATTCGGTGAGCGGTTCGCCATGGGTTGCCCGAGTTGCTCAAGCGTCGCCGCAACCGCGCCGCACTGGCTGTGGCCGAGCACCACGACCAGCCGCGTGCCGTAGCGTTCGGCGGCAAATTCGATGCTGCCCACCTGCGAGGGCGCGACGATGTTGCCGGCCACGCGCACGACAAACAGGTCGCCAAAGCCCTGGTCGAACACGGTTTCGACCGGCACGCGCGAGTCCGAACAGCCGAGTACGATCGCAAACGGCGACTGCCCGCCGGTCTGCGGCACGTGCGCCGCACCCGCGGAGGTTTCGGCGACAAACCGCGCATTGCCCTCGCGCAGACGCGCGAGCGCCTCGATGCTGCGCCTCACGCCCGCTTGGCCCGGATCAGCGCCGCACGATCGGCGACGAGCTTCGCCTCCGGGATCAGCGTATGGATCAGTGCCGCGATCTCGGCGGTCAGGCCCAGACGCGGGCGCGCGCTGATCCAGAGCAGGTTCAGTTTCAGGTTCAGGTCAGCGAACACGACGTGTGCGGCGTAGCGCTGCAACACGCGCTGGATGATCGAAACACTCAGATTCCTGCGCGCCGGCGACCAGCGACCGATGCCCGGGATCAGCATCATGAAATCGGCGACCGGGCGGCCGTCGGCATCGCGCGCGGGCGCGCGCTTCCACAGTGGTTCGCCCGGCTGCCAGCTCGCCGGGCCCAGCGCACGACCGGCGGATGGCACCGGCAGATTCATTCGCTGGACTCGAAACGCGCGAGCATCCAGGTGCGCAGGTCGTCGATCTCGTCGAGCGATACCCCGTGGCCCAGATTCGGGTAGCGATGGAACTCGACCGCCACGTTGCGGGCCTCCAGCACGTCGCGCGCGGCCTCGGCGAGCGCGAGCGGCACGACCGAATCGGCCACTCCGTGCGCGTAGAACACCGGCGGGGCGACGGATGGCGGTGGCAGCTCTTCGGCAAGCGGAAGGTAGGTGGAAAGCGCCGCGATACCCGCGAGCGTGCCCGCGCGCAGGCCGGCGTGCAGGGCGACCACGCCCCCCTGCGAGAACCCGCCCAGCAGGAGATGGCGCGCCGGAATGCCGCGGGCGATTTCGCGGGCAATCAGCCGTTCGACCGCGACCACCGAGGCCATGACGCCGTCGTGATCGGCATGCCTGCGAAAATCGGCCGAAACGATGTCGTACCAGGCGCGCATGACCATGCCGTTGTTGATGGTCACGGCCATCTGTGGTGCGTTCGGAAACACCCAGCGCAGCGCAAACTCATCCGGCAGGGCCAGCTCGTCAACGATCGGCAGGAAATCCCGCCCGTCCGCGCCCAGGCCATGCAGCCAGATCACCGCGCCGCGGGCGGGCGACTTCGGTTCGACCTCGATGGCGTCGAGCGTGGGCGGGGTCATTTGGGCCTGCGGGCGAGTGAAGGGATGTCCGATATACTGTAACCCGTCGTCCGCGCGAATTCCGCGCAATCCTTGGCGTTCACACGGAGATCCACCGATGCCGCGCTGTTGGGCCGAACGTTTGCTGTGGCTCGTCCTTGCGATCGCAGGCACCGGGGCCATGCTCGGTGGCTGCGGCCAGAAGGGCGACCTGTACCTGCCTGAAGACGGCTCGAAGCGCGCGGTCGAAACCGAAACGCGCTGATGGACCCATTCATCTCGCACGACGGCGTGCTGCACGCCGAGGGCGTTGCCTTGCCGGCACTCGCCGAACGCTTCGGCACGCCGCTGTATGTTTACTCGCGTGCGGCGCTGAGCACGCGGTTCCGCGCCTTCGACGACGCGCTGGCGGGTATGGATCACCGGGTCTGTTTCGCCGTGAAGGCCAACTCGAACCTGGCCGTGCTCGATGTGCTCGCACGCCTGGGCGCAGGCTTTGACATCGTGTCGGCCGGCGAACTCGCCCGCGTGCTCGCGGCTGGCGGCGATCCCACCCGCGTGGTGTTTTCCGGGGTCGGCAAGCGACGCGAGGAGATCGAGTCCGCCATCGCCGCCGGGATCGACTGCTTCAACGTGGAGTCCGCCGCCGAGCTCGACACCATCGCCGGGGTCGCCAGTACGCTCGGACGCAGCGCCCGCATCGCGATACGCGTGAATCCCGATGTCGACGCACGCACGCATCCCTACATCAGCACCGGGCTGAAGGAGAACAAGTTCGGCGTCGACCACGATACGGCGCTGGCGCTGTACCGCCACGCCGCGGGCCTGCCGAACGTGACACCGGTGGGCATCGCCTGTCACATTGGCTCGCAGCTGACGGACCTCGCACCGTTTCGCGCCGCCATCGAGCGCGTGCTCGCGATGGTGGCAACCCTGGAGGACGAAGGCATCCGGCTTGAACAGATCGACCTCGGCGGCGGACTTGGCGTGCGGTACACCGACGAGAGCCCGCCGACACCGACCGACTATGTCCGGACGCTGCGTGCCGCACTCGGCGACCGCCCGCAGCGGCTCATCATCGAACCGGGCCGGGCCATCGTCGCGAATGCGGGCGTGCTGCTCACACGCGTGATCGCAATCAAGCAGACGCCGGCGCGGCGCTTTGCGATCGTCGATGCGGCCATGAACGACCTGATCCGCCCGGCGCTCTACGACGCCGTGCACACGATCGAGGTGGTGGATTCGCGGGCGGCGCGCGCGACGGCGCACTACGAGATCGTCGGCCCGGTTTGCGAAACGGGCGACTTTCTCGGCCACGATCGCGAACTCGCAATCAGCGCGGATGATCTGCTCGCGATCCGCTCGGCGGGCGCGTATGGATTTGCGATGGCCTCGAACTACAACAGCCGTCCGCGCGCCGCGGAAGTGCTCGTCGACGGCGACGTGGTGCACCTGGCGCGTGCACGCGAAACCGTCGAATCCCTCTACGCGGCGGAGCACCGGCTGCCCGCCGATAGCTGACTCCTTCGGCACGAACCCGCGCGCTTCGACCCAGCCGGTAGTTGGCGAGCGAGGGGTCGGCCGCTAAGCTGTAGGCGATGCGACTGCGCTTTGCCAAAATGCATGGTCTGGGCAACGATTTCATCGTGCTCGATGCGACCCATGAACCGATCGCGCTCAGCGGCGCTCAGATCCGCGCGCTCGCCGACCGTCATCGCGGGATCGGGTTCGACCAGCTGCTGGTGGTCCAGCCAGCCTCTTCCCCTGACCTGGATTTCGACTACCGCATTTTCAACGCCGACGGCGGCGAGGTCGAGCAGTGCGGCAATGGCGCGCGCTGTTTCGCGCACTTCGTGCAGCTGCGCGGCCTGACCGATCGCAAGGCGCTCACGGTGGGCACGCTGGCCGGTCGGCTGCGGCTGTTCATCGAGGACAACGGCCAGATCACGGTCGACATGGGTCAGCCGGAGTTCGACCCCGCACGCATTCCGTTGCGGGCACCGGCGCAGGCCGCCGAGTACAGCCTCGAGATCAACGGCCAGAGCATCCGGTTCGGCGCGGTTTCCATGGGCAACCCGCACGCCGTGATCGCAGTCGACAACATCGACAATGCACCCGTCACGACCCTCGGGCCGCAGATCGAGACGCACGCCGATTTCCCGAAGCGCGTGAACGTCGGCTTCGCACAATTCACCTCGCCGAGCGAGATCCAGTTGCGGGTCTGGGAACGTGGCGTGGGCGAAACCCAGGCCTGCGGCTCCGGCGCCTGCGCGGCGGTCGCCGTGGGCCGGCGCCAGGGCCGGCTCGATGAGCGGGTGCGGATACACTTGCCGGGCGGAACGCTTTCGGTGAGCTGGGCCGGTCCCGGTGAGCCGGTCTGGATGACCGGGCCCGCGAGCTATGTATTCGACGGCGAGGTGGAGATTTGAAGACAGCCAGTACAGCCGCGGCGCCGGGTGAGCTGGACGAGCGCCGGATCGTTGAGTGGCTGCGCGAACACCGCGACTTTTTCGTTCGCAACCCCAAGCTGCTCGCGGACCTCGACGTTCCGCATGGCGTTGGAACCGCGCACTCGCTGATCGAGCGCCAGGTGGGAATGCTGCGTCAGGAAAACACCCTGCTACGCTCGAACTTCGACGAATGGATCGGCATCGCACGCGACAATGAGCGTCTGGCTACTCATCTGTTTGATCTCGCCCGCGCGCTGATCACTGCGCGCGACCTCGCCGAGGTTGCCGAGTCCGTGGCATCGATCGGCACCGAAGCCCTCGGCGCCGACGCAATCGCGTTGTGCCTGTTCGCGGACGCACCCGATTCAGCGCCGGCGGCAACGTCGCTGCACTGGCTGGCGCGCGATCCCGCACTTGAGGCCATTGCGCGCGACGAGCAGATCCTGTGCGGACCGATCGACGTGGCGCGTGCCGCCCTGCTGTTCCGCTCCCAGACGCCGGAGCCACAATCTGCGGCCCTGATCGGCATCGGCGGCGACGTGCCGCGCGGCGTGCTCGCGATCGGTTCGGCGGAGCCCGGTCGCTATGGCGCCGAGGCCGCCACCGACTTCCTGGCCGAGCTCGGAAGACTGGTCGCGACGGCGACCTCGCTGCATTGGGCGCGAACCCCGGCACCCGCGTGAGCGAAGCCCCCCGCGAGAGCGCGGCGCGCTGGCTCGAGGAACTTGCCGGCGCGCGCCGATATTCGCCAAACACCGTCGCCGCCTACCGGCGTGATCTGGACGATTGGCTGGCGACCACCACGCGCGACTGGCGCCAGATCGACAGCCACGCGGTTCGCGACTTCGCGGCCCGACAGTTTCGTGCCAGGCGCTCGCCCCGCTCGATCGCCCGCGCGCTGTCGACCCTGCGCGGCTGGTTCGACTGGGCGGCGCGCCAGGGCCTGATCACCGGCAATCCCGCCCGTGGCGTGCGCGCGCCGAAGGCGGCGAAGAAGCTGCCGCATGCGCTCGACGTCGACCAGGTCACCGCACTGCTCGAAACGGGTTCGGACACCGACCCGGTGCGCGACGCCCGCGATCAGGCGATGTTCGAGCTGATGTATTCCTCGGGGCTGCGGCTCGCGGAACTCGTCGCACTGGATGTCGACCAGATCGATCTGAGCGGTGGCGAGGCGCGCGTCATCGGCAAGGGCGCGAAGACACGGATCGTGCCGGTCGGCCGGCGGGCCTGCGATGCGCTGCGGGTGTGGCTCGCCGCGCGTTCGGACTGGCTGGGCAATCCAGGCGAACGCGCGCTGTTTATCGGCAATGGCGGACGGCGGATTGCGGCACGCACCGTTCAGGCGCGGCTCGCGCGCCGCTCGCTCGCCCAGGGTCATGTGCATCCGCACATGCTGCGTCACTCGGTGGCGACGCATCTGCTGGAGTCGTCGGGCGATCTGCGCGCGGTGCAGGAATTTCTCGGCCATGCCGACATCGCCACGACGCAGGTTTACACCCACCTCGACCTGCAACACCTGGCGAAGGTCTACGATCGCAGCCACCCGCGCGCGCGACGCCGGCGAACCCGGCCCGACGATCCGGTTCAGGATTGACAGACTGTTGAAGTTCACTCTTCAACAGCCTGATATCGCGAGACGGGGCCGTTTCGCCCGAAAATCGAACACGCAAGTGTTGGATTTTATTGATCAACCGAAAACCGTGCTTTTCGGTTGCGATGTTGAAAAGACCATGGACGGGCCTTTTTCAACAACCTGTTAAGAGGGGTGCAGCCCCGCAGGGCCTACGCTTGGCTGCGAGCGCGCGAACGCGGGTCGGCGAACGGGGGGTCAGTTCTTCGTCTGGGCCGCCTCGGCGGCGTCTTCGGCATGCACGCGTTCGACCAGGTGGTCGACGACCTCCATCATGCGCTTGTAGGTCCCGGCCATGCTGCCGCTGGTGCGATAACGCCCACCGACGATGACGGTCGGCACGCTGTTCACGCCCCACTCCGAGGCCAGGACCTGGGTGCGCCGCACCTTGCCGTCCACCTCGAACGAGTCAAACACTGCATGGAACTGCTCCGGCGTCACGCCGGCCACGGACTGGAACAGCCCCTGGATCTCGGCGGGGTCGGTCATGCGCTTGCGTTGCACCTGCAGGGCGCGAAACAGGGGCAGGTGCATCTTCTCCTCGATCCCAAGCCCGGCGGCCGTGTAAAAGGCCTTCGCGTGCTCGATGGCCGGCGCGTTCAGCAGCATCGGGATGCGTTCGAAACGGGCGTGGTCCGGTTTGCGTTTGAGCCACTCGTGCACGTCGGGCTCGGCGCGATAGCAGTGCGGGCAGCCGTACCAGAACAGTTCGGCGACCTCGACGCCCGGCGCATCACTGGCCGGCTTGCCGCCAAAGATCTCGACGAACTCGCGTCCTTCCACAGGCTCTGCGGAAGACGGTGCGGCCTGTGCGGGCGAAGTGGCCGCAATCAGGAAAGCGGCGAAAAACGCACGGTACACACGCTGGATCATGGGTAGGCCCCGGGTCGGCAAGTGGAATCGACCGGTTCGGACCACGACAACCCCGCTGAGTTCAGCGGCACGGGCCAGTTCAGTGCAGGCCCTGGATGTACTGCGCGACGGCCTTGATGTCCTGATCGGTCATGTTCGCGGCGATCATCTGCATCATTTTCTTGGGGTCCGCGGCGCGTTCACCGGAACGGAAATCCCTGAGCGCCTTCTCGGTGTAGTCCGCATGCTGGCCGTGGATGACCGGGAAGCGTGCCGGCTTGTTGCCGTTGCCGCGCGGACCATGACAGGCGATGCAGGCCGTCACACCCTTCTCAACGATGCCACCGCGGTAAATCTTCGCGCCGACATCCACCCAGTCGCCATTGGCGATCTCGGGCCGGGCCTTCTGCGCGGTGTAGAACGCCGCAAGGTCTGCCATGTCGGCGTCACTGAGCGCCGCCGCAATGGCGTTCATCGTCGCGTTCTTGCGCTCACCCTTCTTGAATTCGGAAAGCTGCTTGATGATGTAGCGGGCGTTCTGCCCGGCGATCTTGGGCCACATCGGGCTGGCGCTGTTGCCATCGACCCCATGACAGCCCGCGCAGGCGGCGGATTTGGCCTGGCCTGCCGTCGCATCACCGGCGCTTGCGGGCGCAAGCGCGAAGACACACAACAAGGCGGCTACGGTGCGAAACGTCGAGATCATCGGCATTTCCAAAGCGACGGCAGGCAGGCCCGGGACTTACTTCAGGCCGGCGTAGTACGCGGCCAGGTTCGCGACATCGGCATCGCTGAGCGCACCGACCATCGCCTTCATGGTGGCGTCGCTGCGCGCACCCGACTTGTAGTCGTTGATGGCCTTGACGAGATAGGCTTCCTTCTGGCCGGCGAGGTTCGGATAGGTCGGCACGGCGCTGATGCCAGTCGCACCATGGCAGCCAGCGCAGGCGGCGGCCTTGGCCTTTCCGGCGGCGGCATCACCCGCGAAAGCGGAACCACTGGCCAGGGACACAACGGCGAAACCAAGGGCAATTGCAAGTTTCATGACTGCTTCGACTCCGGAATCTGGCGGAAAATCAGAACTTCCTAATTTACCAAGCGCGACTCCGGACGGTCAACCGGCAAGCCTCTTGGCGGCCTTCGGCCGTGTGCGTTTCGACCGCACCGCGCCCGACATCCGGCACGCGCCGCGCGACGGCATCGCCGAAGTCGCCTTCGCGGGGCGGTCCAACGCCGGAAAATCCTCGGCGCTGAACACGCTGTGCGGACAGCGCGCGCTCGCGCGGACCAGCAAGACACCCGGACGCACCCAGGCCCTGAATTTCTTCGAACTCGCGCCGGGTTACCGGCTGGTCGACCTGCCGGGATACGGCTACGCAAAGGTGCCCGAAGCCGAGCGCCGGCGCTGGGGGCGCGAGATCGAGCGTTACCTCGGCGCTCGCCAGGAGCTGCGCGGGCTGGTGCTCGTCGCAGATATCCGTCGCGGCCTGACCACGCTCGACCGCCAACTCCTCGACTGGTGCGCGGCCGGCGCCATCGCGGTCCATGTGCTGTTGACCAAATCCGACAAGCTCGGCCGCGGCCAGCAGAGCCAGGCCCTGAAATCGGCCCAAGCCGCGCTCGGTCGCGCGACCACCGTGCAGTTGTTCAGCGCCACCAGCCGGCTCGGGGTCGACGCGGCGCGCGAACGCATCGTGGAGCTGCTGCTGAGCCCCGCGCAGGGGGCCTGAGCCCGGCCGGGCGCGCTGGCCTGTCGCAACCAGAACGACGCCAAACCGTCACCTGCCTGCAATGCACGGCGGCGAAAATTCCTGCTCATGCCGCAGGTGCGCAGCGTCTTTCTGTCGGATATCCACCTGGGCACACGCGCGTGCCAGGCCGCGCATCTGCTGGAGTTCCTCCGCGAACACCCCGCCGAACGCCTGTTCCTGATCGGCGACATCATCGACTTCTGGTCGATGAGCCGTTCGATCCATTGGAATCGCACCCAGAACACAGTCGTGCAGAAGATCCTTCGCCGCGCGCGGCATGGCGAAGAAGTCGTATTCATTCCGGGCAACCACGACGAGGCGCTGCGCGATTACGACGGCGTCGTCTTCGGCGACATCCGCGTCGAGAACGAGTGGGTGCACGAGACCGCCGACGGCCGGCGCTTTCTGCTGGTGCATGGTGACGAATTCGACCAGGTCACCCGCTACCACAAGTGGGTCGCGATACTCGGCGACGTCTCCTACAACCAGCTCGTGCGTCTGAATTCAATGCTGTCGTGGTTTCGACGCAAGCTCGGCATCGCCGGCTACTGGTCGCTCGCCGGATACGCCAAACGCAAGGTCAAGCGTGCGCTCGAATTCATCTTTCATTTTCAGGACGCCGCCCTGCATTCCGCGCGGGCGCGCGGCCTCGATGGCGTGATCTGCGGACACATCCACTGGGCCGAGATTCGGGAACAGGACGGGCTGACCTACATCAATTGCGGTGACTGGGTCGACTCGTGCACCGCGATCGTCGAGCACGAGGACGGTCGACTCGAGATGATCGAGTGGAGCAAGCGCATGCGTGAACTCGACAACGTGACCATGTTTCCGAGGAAAGCCTCCAACGCATGAACGCAAGTCCGCTGCGCGTTCTGATGGTCTCCGATGTCTACTTTCCGCGCGTGAACGGGGTATCGACTGCCATCGAGACCTATCGGCGCAACCTCGCCGCACTGGGCGTGCAGGTCGAACTCCTCGCACCCGACTATGGCGACAATGCGCACCAGAACGGGATCACGCGCGTTCGCGCGCGGCGCGTGCCGTTCGACCCCGAGGATCGCCTGATGCACTGGCGACGCTTGCGGCGGACCGCGATTCGCCTCGCCAGATACACCGATCTCGTGCACATACACACACCGTTCGCGGCTCACTATGCAGGCGTTGCTGCGGCGCGATGTTACGGCCTGCCCGTGGTGTCGAGTTATCACACGCTGTTCGAGGAATACCTTGAACTCTACGCGCCGATGGTCCCGTCCGCATGGCTGCGCGGGTTCGCGCGCACGCTGGCACGCCGACAGTGCCGCGCGCTCACTGCCACCATCGTACCGTCCTGCGCAATGGCCGAACGACTCGCGGCCTACGGCGTGCGCGATGGGGTCAGTGTGCTGCCCACCGGCGTGCCGACTGCACAGTTTCGAATCGCGGATCGGGCGACGCGGCGCGAACAGTTCCGTCAACGGCTGGGAATTGACCCCGACACCCCCGTGGCCCTGTTCGTTGGCCGCGCAGCGCATGAGAAAAACATCGGCTTTCTGATCGAGTCGCTGGTGATCGCCCGCAAGCGCGCGCCTTCGCTGATGCTTCTGATCGCCGGCGAGGGTCCGGCACTCACCAGCCTGCGAGAGCTCGCCCGCAAGACCGGTCAGTCGGAAGTCGTGCGCTTTCTGGGTTATCTCGATCGTGACCGCGACCTACCCGACTGCTACGCGGCAGCCGACCTGTTCGCGTTTGCGTCACGCACGGAAACGCAGGGGCTGGCGTTGATCGAGGCGATGGCAGCCGGGTTGCCCGTGGTTGCACTCGCGGAAATGGGCACGCGCGACCTGCTTTCCGCAAACCGTGGCGCCATGGTGACCAACGACGACACGAGCGCGTTCGCGCGCGCGCTGGCTGATCTGGCACTTGATGTCGACGCACGCCGATTGCTCGGCGAGGAAGCCACCGCGCTCGCCGAGAAGTGGTCGGACGTGGCGCTCACCGGGCGCCTGGCCCAGCTGTACCATAGCCTCGCCTCACAACCCCGGCGAGGATTCAACTCTTGGAAAGCCCTTTCAAAGGCCAGACAGGCCTGAAGCGCGTATGGAACGCCCTGCATTACTCCATGGCCGGCCTGCGCACCGCCTATGCAAACGAGGATGCGTTCCGTCAGGAAGTGTTTCTGGCGATCGTGCTGATTCCGCTTGCGCTATGGCTGCCCGTGGGCATGCTCGGCAAGGCGGTCATGATCGGCTCGGTGTTGCTGGTGCTGATCGTCGAGTTGCTGAACTCGGCCATCGAGGCCGCGGTGGATCGTATCTCGCTGGACAAGCATCAGCTGTCCAAGCGTGCCAAGGACATCGGTAGTGCCGCGGTTTTCGTGGCGCTCGTAAACGTCGTCGTCGTGTGGGTGTGTGTGCTGCTGGAAAACTGACCGACGCGCCGCTGCTGCTGACGGTCGTAACCGAGACGCATCCGCCCGAAATCAACGGCGTAGCGATGACGGTCGGACGGCTGGTCGAGGGTCTGCGCGCGCGTTCGCACACGGTGTCGGTCGTGCGGCCACGACGCAACGGGCGTGACCGCCCCGGCCCGAACGAAACCCTCGTCGGTGGCCTGCCCCTTCCCGGCTATCCCGAATTGCGTTTCGACATGCCGGCAACCGGGCGTCTGCGGCGCCAGTGGACCGCCCGCCGACCGGACGCCGTGCACATCGTGACCGAGGGTCCGCTGGGCTGGTCTGCACTGCGCGCCGCGCGCAGCCTCGGCATCCCGGTCACCAGCGGCTATCACACCAACTTCGACCGCTACAGCCGGCACTATCGGGCCGGATTCATGGGCCCCGCAGTGCGCGGCTGGCTCTCGCGATTTCACCGACGCACCGATGCAACCCTGGTGCCGACCGCTACGCTTGCCAACGATCTGGGCAGGCGGGGTATCCCCGGCGTTCGCGTCGTGGCGCGCGGCATCGACACCACACTGTTCGATCCGTCACGTCGAGATGCGGCGCTGCGCGAGGCCTGGAGCTGCGCGCCCGACACCCTGGCCGTGCTCTACGTCGGCCGGCTCGCCGCGGAAAAGAACCTCGCGCTAGTCGAAACCGCTTTCGAGATGATCGCCGCGCGCGGCCAGCCGGCACGCATGATCTGGGTTGGCGACGGGCCCCAGCGCGAACGGCTCCGGCGCAGTCATCCCGACCACCACTTCGCGGGCAGCCGGGTCGGCAACGACCTTGCCGCACACTACGCCTCGGCCGATCTGTTCCTGTTCGCGAGCCTCACGGAAACCTACGGTAATGTCACCGTCGAGGCGATGGCCAGCGGCCTGCCGGTGGTTGCCTTCGACGATGCCGCGGCCGGCGTACTGATCCGCCACGGCGAGACGGGTCTGCTCGCGCCGCCGGGCAATTTCGAGGCCTTCATCGAGGCGGCGCTGCACGCCGCGGACGATGCCGACCTGCGCCGTTCGATGGGTGAGCGCGCCCGCGCTCGCGTGGTCCCGCTCGGCTGGGACGCGATCGTGTGCGAGATGGAACAGGCGATTCGAGCCGCAATCGCCGGGCGCGCCGAAGCAGGCCCAACCGCCGCAAAAGCCTCGCAATAGCGGCCAGCAGCGGCCCGAGGTCGCGCGGGAATTCGTGCAACCGGGCTTTGGATAACCCGGACCGACGCGGCGGGAGACGACCCGCCGCCACGTCCGGCACTCACCAGCAACGATCGCGCGCGCAGTGCTACCGTAAGCGTTCACCATGTCCGCCGCGCATGCCCATCGCGACCTCTACATCGGCATCGCCGCGACGGTGCTAGCCGCGTTCGTGCTTGCCGGCATGGACACGATCGCGAAGTTCCTGATGCGGTCTCTGCCGACCGAGCAGGTCGTCTGGGCACGATTCTTCTTCCACCTGCTGCTGGTCGGCGCGATCTTCGCAAGGCGCGGCAACTGGTCGTTCGTGCGCACGCGCCATCCGGTGCTCCAGACCGTGCGTGGGGCGACGCTGGTCGGCGTGACGCTGAGCCTGTATTCGGCGATCCGCAACGGCTCGCTGGCCGAGGCGACCGCAATCGTGTTCTTCGCACCGGTGCTGGTCACCGTGCTTTCGGGGCCCATGCTCGGTGAGCGCGTACGACACTGGCACTGGCTCGCCGTCTTCCTTGGTTTCGCGGGCGTGCTTGTGATCGTGAGGCCGGGTTTTCGTGAGCACGATTCGGCGCTGTGGCTCGCCTGTGTCGCAGCAGTGTCGCTGGCGCTGTATTTCGTGCTGACGCGCAGGCTGCGCGGGCTCGACAGCGAACGCACGACGCTGTTCCACACGACACTGGGCGGCAGCGTGCTGCTCAGCATCCTCGCAGGATTGAGCTGGCAAGCCCCGACTGCGGCGGAATGGGCCGTGCTGGTGGGCATCGGCGCGCTCGGCGCAGGCGGACACCTGCTGCTGGTGCGTGCGTTTCATCTGGCGCCGGCCAGCACGCTGGCGCCGTTTCTGAATGCACAGCTCGTCGCGGCCGCGATCTACAGCGCCGTGTTCTTCAACGACGTGCTGGATCTACCGTTCCTGGCCGGCACCGCGTTGATTGTCGGCGCCGGGCTGTGGGTTTCGCAGCGCGACCGCAGAGCGCTGCATCGACCGGCGCCCTGACACCGCCCCGGGAGAAACCCTGAACAACCCAGGATCTCACGTGGCACAGTGAAGTACCGCCGCTCTGACGATCCGTAACGGGTTGATCAGCACTCTTCTGGCATCACTCCGGCCAGACCAGCTTGATGATGAACGCGACCAGCGTCGTGTAGAGCACAGGGCGAATCCAGCGCTCTCCATGGCGCACGGTGGAGTGTGCGCCGACCCAGCCGCCGAGCGCTGAACCGGCGGCGAGACAGGCGCCAGCGATCCACAGGATCTGCACCTGCGTGGCGTACACCACCATCGCAACGACGGTATAGACCAGGATGATGAACACCTTGTAGAAGTTGACCCTTACCAGACCCATGCCGAGCACGCGGTTGAGGATCGGGATCAGGATGAAGCCCACGCCGATCTGGATGAGCCCGCCCCAGAACCCGGCGCCGAGCATCAGGATGTGACCGGCGACGAGCCTGCTGCGTGGTATCGCGGCCTCGTCGGGTGTGGACCTCGTGCCCGTGCCGGTGATCATCAGCACCAGCACGGCGAGCATGACCAAGGCCAGCAGCGCGTTGAACCATGGCCCGTCGAATCGCACACCGAGCTGCGCCCCGGCGCCGGCGCCGACCGAGGCGACAGCGGAAAGGCTCAGCGCCAGCCGCCACTCGCGCAGTCCCTTGCGGCGAAAGTTCGTCAGCGCTGCGATGTTCTGCGTGAGGATGCCGATGCGGTTGGTGCCATTCGCGACCGGTGCCGGCACCCCCATGAAAATCATCACGGGCACGGTCAGCAGCGACCCCCCGCCGGCCATCACGTTGAGCCAGCCCGAGACCACGCCCATGATCGTAAGCACGCCAAGCTGCCAGAGTTCCAACGCCGGATTGCCCCCGGTCGGCCGCAAAAATCGCACACTGCGGCGCAGCGCCGGAGCTGTCAATGCCAGGGCCCGAACACCGACGCGGGCTCAGGCATAATGCGGCACTTTCCAGAGCGAAGCTGCGCGGTCGTTCCATGCTTTTCCGCAACTTTCGGCTGACGATCCTGGTGCTTGCCGCCGGGTTACTCGGTGCCTGCGCCGACCCGCCGCCGTATGTGAACGTCGACAGCACCGGTCTCGAGCAACTCGTCGCGCAAGGTGTGGTGCTCTACGACATCCGTCGGCCCGAGGAATGGCGCCAGACCGGCGTGGTCGCCGGCAGCGAACTGCTGACCTTCGCGGACGCCAGCGGCCGAGTTCGTCCCGAGTTCTTCGACCGTTTCCAGCGCGAAGTACCCCGCGATCGGCCGGTCGCGCTGATCTGTCGCACCGGCAACCGCACCGACGTCCTCGGCCGTTACCTGATGGATCAGCTGGGCTATAAACAGGTCTTCAACGTTCGCGACGGCATCACCGCATGGATGCGCGAGGGCCATCCGGTACACAAGCCCTGATCCGCAAGCCAGAGATCATCGCGTCATGACCGTGAACAACGACACCTTCGGACTCGAACGCATCTTCGACCGCGTCACCACGCCGATCGAGGAGTTCATCCACGACCAGACCGCCGGCGGCCTGGTCCTGATGGCCTGCGCCGTTCTGGCCCTGGTGCTCGCCAACTCGCCCTGGGCCGAGAGTTACGCACACATCCTGCATACGCCGATCACCCTGTCGATCGGCGCCTGGTCGCTGAGCCACAGCCTGCACCACTGGATCAACGACGGCCTGATGACGCTGTTCTTCTTCGTCGTCGGTCTGGAAATCAAGCGCGAGTTTCTGGTCGGCGAACTCGCCGACCGTCGCCGCGCGGCGCTGCCGATCGCGGCTGCCATCGGCGGCATGGTCGTCCCCGCGGGGATCTACGCGCTGATCAACGCGGGCGGACCGGGCATCGCCGGCTGGGGCGTGCCGATGGCGACGGACATCGCCTTCGCCGTCGGCGTACTCGTGCTGCTGGGACCACGCATCCCACGTCCGCTGCTGACCATGCTGCTCGCGCTCGCCATCGTCGATGACCTCGGTGGCGTGCTCGTGATCGCGCTGTTCTATACCCACGACCTGAATCTCACGGCGCTCGCCTGGGTCGGCATCCTCTTTGCCGCACTGATGATCCTGAATCGCGGCGGTGTGCGCAGACCGTGGGTCTATTTCGTGTTCGGTACCATGATGTGGCTGGCGATGCTGGCATCCGGCGTGCATGCGACGCTGGCCGGCATTCTCACCGCCTGGACGATCCCCGCACGTCCAAAATACGAGCCGCGACAGTTCATCGAAAAGGTCGACGAGCTGCTCGACCGCATGAAGACGGGGTGCAGCAACCAGACCTCGCTGCTCGCCAACCAGCAGCAGTACGCGCTGGTGCAGGCGCTCGAAAACGGCGTGCATCACGTCGAGGCGCCGTTACAACGGCTCGAGCACACCCTGCATCTGCCGGTGGCCTTTCTGATCGTGCCGATCTTCGCGCTGGCGAATGCCGGCGTTCCGATCGAGGCCGCGAGCCTTGGCCAGCTGCTGCACGACCCGATCGCGCTCGGCATCGTGCTTGGGCTGGTGCTCGGTAAGTTCCTCGGCATTACCGGGGCCGTGTGGCTCGCCGTGCGTCTCGGCTTCGGTCAGCTCAGCGCCGGGGTCAGCTTCGCGCAGGTCATGGGCGTCGCACTGATCGCCGGCATCGGCTTTACGATGTCGATCTTCATCGCCGAACTCGCGTTCGCGGGCGACGCGGCGCGGCTGGTGGTCGCCAAGACCGGCATCCTCGCCGCCTCGCTGATCGCCGGCATCAGCGGCTTCCTGTGGCTGCGACTGGTGAGCAGGCCCGCCTGAACCGGTGCGCAAGCTCGACACCGTTCGCGCCGGCCCCGCTGCCCTGCTTGGTAAGGGAAACTCTGAACAATTCAGAGCTTCCCGCGGCACAGGGAAGTGTCGCCATTTTCAACGGATGTAAGACGTTGAAAATGAAAGAAAACGAAAAATGACACTTTTTCGTTTTTGTCGCTCTGGCAATCCGGGACGGATTAATCAGAGCTTCCTAAGATCAACGGGTTCGTGCGGGTCGACCCGCAGGTGAAACCGCCCCGGGGCAGGCCCAACGCGTGAGCGACTCGACTGAAACCGATACGGACACCGACATCCGCAGCGGCAGCGAAGGCGGCACCACGGTCGGTGCCGCACCGAACCGGCTCGCGCGCATGGGTCGCAGCACGCCGTTTCTGACCATCGCCTATCCGACCGCCAATCAGCAGCATTTCGAGATCGGCGCCGCCCCGCTGGTGATCGGTCGCGGGCGCAACGTGGGCGTGGTGATCGACGACCGGCTGGCCTCGCGCGAACACTGTCGCGTGTCCCTGACGGCCGAAGGCATCGTCGTCGAAGATCTGGAATCCACCAACGGCACCATGATCGACGGCGTCACCATACAGCGCGCGCGACTCGGGACCGAATCCCGCCTGCAGATCGGCGACTACATCTTCCGGCTCGAATACCGCAACCGCGAAGAACTCGCCTATGAGCGCGCGCTGGTGGAGGCCGCGACGACCGACCCGCTGACCGGCATCGCCAACCGCAACGCGCTGATCGAGCGCGCCGGGCTGTTATACGGCCAGTGCCGACGCGAGGGTCGCGCGCTGGCCATCGCGATGCTCGACATCGATCACTTCAAGCGCATCAATGACACGCACGGGCATCCCGCAGGCGATCACGTGATCAAGCTGGTCGCGCAGATGCTCGCCGACCAGATGCGCGAATCCGACATCTTCGGGCGATACGGCGGCGAGGAATTCATGGCTGTACTGCCGGATCTCGACGGCGCCGGGGCCGAAACGGCCTGCGAACGGCTGCGCACGGCGGTCGAGAGCATGGAGATTGCATGGAGCGGAACGCCGCTCGCGGTGACGATCTCGGTCGGCATGTGCGCGCGTGCCGGCAATACGCTCGAAGGTCTGGATGCCGGCATCGCAACCGCCGACAAGGCGCTTTACGCAGCCAAGCACGCCGGCCGCAACCGCGTGTGCACCGGCTGAAGTTCGCGCCGCGCTGACCAGGCGCGGCCCGCAACGCCAGACCGACCGGTCCTTCAGTCGCCGACCAGTCCCAAGAACCGGCGCTTTTCGTCTGGGTTTGGTATCGCCGAGGCGAGCAGCCGATGCAGATCCCCCGCATTGCCAGTCTCGCGCGCACGCTTGCGCACGAGCTGCAAGGCCACCGGCCCAACGAACCCGGCCAGGATGTTCGCGAGCCGGTCGACCTGCTGCGGGCTCAGCTGCTCGGCCATGGTGCTGGTCCCGACCGTCGCCGTGGTGCGCAGCG
The DNA here is from genome assembly GCA_020445605.1 of Chromatiales bacterium. Classification (NCBI taxonomy): domain Bacteria; kingdom Pseudomonadati; phylum Pseudomonadota; class Gammaproteobacteria; order Chromatiales; species Chromatiales bacterium. The sequence continues at coordinate 181,813 of JAGRGH010000032.1, read as the reverse complement.
ATGACACGCTGCCCCCGCAGCCTTCGCGCAAACAACGGCGCGCCTTGTCGAGAAACTCCGCGCGCTCGTGCGGATTGCTGATGTGCTGGGCCAGCGACTGGATGAAGGCTTCCGGGTCCAGCGTGCCGGTGCCGGTCTTGCGCATGAGCATCTTCGCCATCGGCCCGATGTGGCTCACCAGGCTCTGTTCGAGCTTGTCGAGTACCTCGGGCGGCAGCTCGAACATCGGCTCGCCGACCGGCTGCGGGGCCACGAGTGGCCGCCGGCTGACGACGGTGTCCGCGAGCGTCGTCTCGGCCGATTCGGGGGTGGTCAGTTCGGCCTGCTCATGGCGCAGCGCGGCTAGGAAAGTCGCCGCGTCCGGATAACGCTGTTCGCGATGGTCGGCCAGGGCCCGGTGCAGCATGGCGCCGACGCCCTGCGGCAGCACGCGGCCACGCTCGCCGCCGAGCGCGTTGTCGACGAAGACGCTCACCGGCTGGGTGTACAGGTCCTGCGGTACGGGGCGCGCACCGGTCAGCAGTTCCAGCAGCACCATGCCGGCGCTGTAGAGATCGGCACGCTGGTCGACGGTCTGACCGCGCAGCCCTTCCGGGCTCATGTAGCTCGGCGTGCCGATCATGTTGCCGTCGAGCGTGAGGTCCGAGCCGGCGACCCGCGCGACACCGAAATCCGCGACCTTCACCGCGCCGCTGTCGAGCAGGATGATGTTCGCGGGCTTGATGTCCCGGTGCACGACGCCGAAGCGGTGCGCGACCGCGAGCCCCTCCAGCACCTGGGCGATGATGTGCAGCGACTCACCGAGCGAGAACCGGTAATCGTTTTTCAGGAAGTAGCGCAACGCCTCGCCGCGCACGTATTCCATGACGATGTAGTTGCGCCCGGCGTCGACGCCGAGATCGAACACGGCGACGATGTTCGAGTGCAGGCAGCGCGCCGCGGCCTGCGCCTCGCGGCGAAAGCGATCCTGCATCGCGCGGCCTTCGGCGGGATCGTCGTACTGCGGATGCAGGACCTTGATCGCGACGGAGCGGTCGATGTCCGGGTCATGCGCGAGATAGACAATCCCCATCGCGCCCTGCCCGAGCAGGGACTTCACATGGTATTTGCCGATCCGCTGCGGCAGATTCACCGGCGCGGACCGAGCGTCTCGTTGAGCATGTCCATCGCGCTGCCGAGGCTGCGCTGCATGAGGTTGATGGAGCGACCGAGCTGGGCCAGTTCGTCACTGCCGCGGACCTTGAGTTCGGCTCCGGCGAGCTTGCCCTGGCTGAGCTCCTCGGCGTGCCGGGCCATGCCCTCGATGGGCCGGATGACCAGCCGCGACAGCAGCACGTTCATGACCACGCCGACCAGCACGAACACGCCCGCCAGCATCGCCATGAACAGATAGAACGCCTGCCGTGCGCGTTCGAACGGCAGCGACTGCGGCACCGAAACGACCTGCGCGCCGACCGTCTCGTTCATCTTCCAGCCGAAGCCGTTGACAGCGCCGTAACGGGCCACCACGGCCTTGGGGGCGTTGTCGGCGCGGTCGTGGCAGCTCAGGCAGGCGCCGTCGGTGATGCGGATCGGGCGGCTGTAATAGAACGACGGTCCGATCGGTGTCTCGCGCGCACCGGTCAGCTGGTCGGCCTGCGGGTGGGTGCGAAACCATTCGATGATGTCGGCCTCCCAGTCGGTTGCGCGATTCGACGGGTTCGACGGATTCAACGCCGCCTCCTTGTAGCCGTAATCCGGGTGGTTTTTCTGCAGCGCGGCCACATAGCGCGATGCCGCGTAGGCCGGAACGGTCTGTGGCAGAAACTCGTCGCCGGGGACCTTGCGCAATAACGGGCGCAGTTCGTCGACCGTGTACTTGCGCACGGCCAGCGCGCTTTCCATCATCATGTTCGCCTGTTCGAGCACCTCCTGTTCGGCGTGCTGCTGCAGCAGGCGATGGGTGAACACGCCGGCCACGGTCAGGCCGACGAGGCCGGTGGCGAGCAGGATCAGGTTGAATTTCAGTCGCAGGTTCATCTGCCCGAGCCTCCGGCGGCCGTTGCTTGGCGATCGATGCGGCAAATCCTAGCAGGACACGGCCCGCGTGGCGCGGCGCCACACCTCGTGCGATTCGCTCAATCGCCGCCGCGACAGGGGCGGCGGCCAGAATGAAAAAGCCGCCCGCAGGCGGCCTTGTTCAGCGCGCAGGAAGCCAGATCATTCCTCGACATCCCTGCAGTCGATCTCGCAGAAACCCTCCGACGCGATGACCTTACCCAAGGTGCATTCGAGAGGGTCGCCAGTTGGGTAAGTCGGACAGACCACCGGCAGCGCGATGTCCTTGATCACCTGCGCCACGCCCGAGGTGTTCTGGTAGATGTTCAAGAAGCTTCCAATGACCGGCACGCTGCCGCCACCGGCGAGGTCGAGCTGGTCGGTCGCGACCGGTATCGCAGTGGCCTGATCAACCAGCTTTACGCCGGTGCCGGCAGATGCCAGTGCCAGGGCGCTGGTGAGAACGGCGGCCAGCGTGGCGCCTCCGCCACCGCGCCGATGCAGGCGCATGCCAAGCACCGCGAGCAGTCCGGCCAGCAGGACCAGCCCGGCACCGCCCATGAGGGGCACCGCCGTCGGCACCGCCGGCCCGTAGACCATGACCGGTGCTCCGGCGGTCGCTGCTGCGGAGAATCCGAAGCCGATCAGCGCAATCGACGCGTCGACGAGGCGTTTGTGGATCGAAACCATGGGGACGAAGCTCCTGTGATGGTCCGGTGGCGGTCTGCCGGAGGCTCGCGCAATAGCGCCGCCGCATTGGCCGGACAAGCTTACGCCCGGGCGCGGGCATTGCCAATTTCGTTGCGGTCGGCCGGTTGCCGCTGCTTGCCGCAGCATCGGGCGGACGACAGGAAGCGTGGAGAGCGGCGCCTGCTACGGGCCGCGATAGATCGCCAGTTCCCGGGAGCGTCGCTCAGTGTCGGGGTCCACCACGCAGGGCACCGCCGAAAGCCCGCGGACCACTGCCGGGGAAAGGCCGTGTTCGCGCGCGCCGCGCAGCAGGTGCTCGCGGTACCAGTCGAACGGGCGCAGCCCGGGCTGGATCTGAAGTGCGAGATAGATGCCCGCCCGGATCCACTCGCCCTGCGGGGAAATCACCTCCACGCAGTGTTCGGCATATCCCACGCCGAGCGACTCAGCGGTGTCGAGTGCGGGCTTGTCCGCGGGGTCGATCCGGTAGACCACGCCGTGCACGGTGTCGGAATGGGCGCCGGTATACAGCGCGTCGCACTTCGCCGAGCCGTCCAGACCCGGCTTGTGGAACGCCAGCCGGTAGCCGTCCAGGCGCGCCGTGGTGAGCGCTTGCGCGGACGGTGCACGCCGGCGCAGACGGGCGCTGGAAAGATTCGAGCCGTAGGCAAACACCAGCACCGCGGCCGCGGCGGCGTCGCGACGCGCCTGATCAGGCTCGGTCAGCTGGTCGTCCATGATCCGCAAGACTAGCACCGGCGGGCTTTGCGTTCCCTGCCCCGCTGCGGCACGATGCCAGCCCTCGCCGCCAAGGCCCTGTTCACCATGCCACGCTACGCGCCCGAACCCGAATACCGGCACGACGACCCCGTTCGCTCAGGCGTGCTGATGGTCAATCTCGGCACGCCGGAGGCCCCCACGCCGGGGGCCCTGCGCCGCTATCTGGCCGAGTTCCTGAGCGACACCCGCATCATCGAGGCGCCGCGCGCGGTGTGGCTGCCGGTGCTGCACGGGATCGTGCTGCGCACCCGTCCGAAGCGCTCGGCGCACGCCTATCAGTCGGTCTGGAGCGATCGCGGCTCGCCGCTCGCGGCCATTTCCGCCGACCAGGCGGCCGCCCTGCAGCAGGCGCTCGATCCCGCCGGCGAGCGGCTGCGTGTCGCGCTGGCGATGCGCTACGGCGAACCCTCCGTTCGCGCCGGACTGGAAGCCCTGCGTGCCGCAGGCTGCGCTCGCGTGCTGGTGCTGCCGATGTACCCGCAGTACTCGGCGACGACCACGGCCAGCGTGTTCGACGCGGTGTTCGATGTGTTCAAGACCTGGCGGCGTGTCCCGGAGCTTCGCACCGTCGCGAACTATCACGACGACCCCGGCTTCATCGCAGCGCTGGCAGGCTCGATCGGTGAGGCGTTCGCCGCGCACGGCCGGCCGGATCGCCTGCTGTTCTCGTTTCACGGCATCCCGCGCCAGTACTTCGATGCCGGCGACCCGTATTTCTGTCATTGCCAGAAGACCGCGCGCCTCGTTGCCGAGAAGCTTGGCCTCGCCGACGATTTCTGGTCGGTCAGTTTCCAGTCGCGCTTCGGGCCCAAGGAATGGCTGAAGCCCTACACCGACGAAACGCTGAAGGGCTGGGGCTCTAGCGGTGTCGGCTCGGTCGCTGTGGTCTGTCCGGGATTTTCCGCGGACTGCCTTGAAACGCTCGAGGAGATCGGCGTGGAGAACCGCGACTATTTCCTCGGCGCCGGCGGGCGCGAGTTCCGCTACATCCCGGCGCTGAACGCGCGGACCGACCACATCGAGGCACTCGCCGCGCTGGTGAACAGACACTTCGGCGGATGGCCCGCGAGCGGACCGACTGAAGACGAGCGATCGGCCAGCGCCGCGCGGGCAAAGGCGATCGGCGCGAGCCGCTAGAACGATGCGATTCTGCAGCCACTGCGGCGAGGGCGTCGAGCGGCGCATCCCGGCCGGCGATCACCGCGAGCGCTTCGTCTGCGCGAGCTGCGGAATGATTCACTACCAGAACCCGAAGATCGTCGCCGGCTGCATCATCGATGTCGAGGGCCGGATCCTGCTGTGTAGACGCGGCATCGAACCGCGCTACGGCAAGTGGACGGTCCCTGCGGGATTCATGGAGAACGGCGAGTCCACGCAGAACGCCGCGGCGCGCGAGACCTGGGAGGAGGCCCGCGCGCTCGTCGATGATCTGCGGCTGTTCACGCTTTTCAATCTGCCGCACATCAACCAAGTCTATACGCTGTTTCGCGCGCGTCTGGCACAGCCCGGTTTCGATGTCAGCGACGAAAGCCTGGAGACGCGACTGTTCAGCGCGGACGAACTGCCCTGGGATGAAATGGCGTTTCCGGTGGTCGCCGAGAGCCTGAAGCTGTATCTCGCCGATCGCGCCGGCGGCGGATTCCGGCTGCATTCCGGCAATCTGATCCGGCTCCCCGGCGAGGCCGTGCGGTTCCGGGTCGAGATGCACGAATGAGCGCGGGGCAGCAGTTCCGCCTGCTCGGCCAGCGGCGCTTCGCCCCGTACTTTCTCACGCAGTTCCTTGGTGCGTTCAATGACAACGTCTTCAAGAACGCGCTGATCATCCTGATCGCTTATCAGCAGGCCGGGCTCGATCGCACCGACACGAACATCCTGACGAACGTTGCCGCGGGGCTTTTCATCCTGCCGTTTTTCCTGTTCGCGGCCGGCGCCGGTCAGCTCGCCGAGCGCCATGACAAGGCGCGCCTGATCCGTTACATCAAGCTCGCCGAGATCGGCATCATGTCCGCCGCGGCGCTGGCGTTCTGGTTCCAGTCGCTGACCGGCCTCATCGTGCTGCTGTTTGCGATGGGCGCGCAGTCGACGTTCTTCGCGCCGATCAAGTACGGCATCCTGCCGCAGCATCTGCGCGAGAACGAACTGGTCGGCGGCAACGCACTCGTGCAGGCCGGCACGTTTCTGGCGATTCTTCTTGGCACGATGCTGGGCGGTATGCTGATCGCCGAACGCGAGGGCGGCCGGCTGTATGTCGCGACCGCCATCGTTGTGATCGCGATTCTCGGCTATCTCGCCAGTCGGCCGATCCCGGCCGCGCCGGCAGCGGCGCCGGGCCTGCGCGTGAACTTCAATCCCTTCACCGCCGTTTGGGAAAACCTGCGGCTGATCCGCCGTGGTCGCAGCGTGTTCCTTTCGATCATGGGCGTGTCGTGGTTCTGGTTTCTCGGCGTCGTGTATCTGACCCAGCTGCCGAACTACACCCAGTACACGCTCGGTGGTGACGAACGCGTGGTAACGCTGCTGCTGACGCTGTTTTCAGTCGGCATCGGCATCGGATCGCTGTCGTGTGAACGCCTGTCCGCCGGGCGCGTGGAGATCGGACTGGTGCCGATCGGTGCGCTGGGGCTCACGGTTTTCGGTCTCGATCTGGTGTTCGCCGCCAATGCCCAGCATGGTGGTCCGCTGGTCGGGGCCGGGGAGTTCCTGTCGCGCCCCGGAAGCTGGCGGGTCGCATTCGATCTGGTTGCGATCGGTACGTTCGGCGGTTTCTACATCGTGCCGCTGTTCGCGCTGGTGCAGTCGCGCGCACCGGAAGACGCGCGCGCGCGCACCATCGCCGGCAACACCATCCTGAACGCCGCCGCGATGGTGGTCGCCTCGATCATGGCGGCCGGCCTGCTCGGCGCAGGCGTCACGATCCCGCAGCTGTTCGGTCTGCTCGCGGTCATGAATGCCGTCGTGGCGGTTTTCATCTTTATGCTGGTGCCGGAGTTCACGCTGCGCGCGGTGAGCTGGCTGCTCGTGCACGCGCTGTACCGCGTCCGCACGAACGGGCTGAGCCGCCACATTCCGAGCGACGGACCGGCGATGCTCGCATGCAATCACGTCAGCTACGTGGACGCGCTGATCATCGGTGCCTGCGTACGGCGACCCGTGCGCTTCGTGATGTACTACAAGATTTTCAGCACGCCGGTGCTGAGTTATCTGTTTCGCGCGGCGGGCGCGATTCCCATCGCGGGCAGACGCGAAGACGAAATTCTCTACAACACGGCGTTCGATCGAATCGACGCGGCGCTTGCCGCAGGCGAGATCGTCTGCATCTTCCCCGAAGGCCGTCTCACGGCGGATGGTGAGATCGGCGAGTTTCGGCCGGGTATCGAACGCGCGCTCGCACGACGCGCCGTCCCGGTCGTTCCGATGGCCCTGCGCGGGCTGTGGGGGAGTCTGTTCTCGCGCAGCCACGGCGGGCTGTTCCGCGGCGGACCACGCAAGCTGTGGGCCCGCGTCGAGCTCATCGCCGGCCCACCGCTGCCCGGTGCCGGCCTTACCGTAGCGACGCTCGAATCGACCGTGCGCGAACTACGCGGTGAAGTTCGCTAGGGAAACTCTGAAGAGTTCAGAGTTTCCCGCGGCACATGAAGGTGCTGGCATTTTCGGCGGCTGCAAGCCGTTCAAAGTAAAAGAAAACGAACAGCCGCGCTTTTTCGCTTTCGTCGCTCTGGCAATCCTGGACGGACTGATCAGGGCTTCCATAGTCATGGTTGGTTCAGGTTTCGACATCGTCGATATCGAGCTGCCCGGAGATGCGCCGGCGCACATGCGACCAGGACACACCGGCGGCCAGCACCAGCGCCAGGCACAGCTCGATGACGTACGTCATGATCCGTGTGTTGCCCGGATCGAGATTCATCCAGTCGAGAAACAGCCAGGCCAGGGTGCCGAAAAACGCAATCGCGAGGACCATGCCGACCGGGCCGAGTGAACGCAGGGTCGCGCGCAGCAGGATCACCCAGCCAATCAGCAGGGCGACGAACACGAACACCTTGATGGCCGTGATCTCCATGGGCGGCGCGATCGCCCAGTGGTAGAACGAGTGGCCCTCGGGGTTGTAGGTCGCAAACACCAGCAGCAGTGCCAGGATCAGGCGCACGAAGGCGTTGGACCAGCCGAATTTTACGTTCGCCATGGGGGCTTCCAGTGCAGGATTGACGCGCCATTATACCCGCGCCGATCAGCGGTTCCGGACCCGACGAGCCCCCGGTTTGTTTCCCGGTGTTGTTGCGGCGACCGCGCGCAACGGGCAAGCTGCGCAGCGTCCTGAACCGACCGCCTGGAGACTACCCGATGATGAGAACCTTGCGTAATTTGGCCCTTTCGCTGGCCTGCCTCGCTTTTACGGCCCCGGCCGGTGCGACCGGCGGCGACCCGACCGCCGTCCTGCAGGACGGCATCGACCGGCTGACCAGTTTTGTCCGCGGCGGCGGCGCCCAGAACCGGGAGGCCGCGATGCGGTTCCTCGATCAGGAGATCGCGCCGTCGTTCGACTTTGAATACATGGCCGACTGGGCACTGGGCCCGATGGGCCGGCAGATGCCGCCGGAGGCCGTCAGCTCCGTCGTCCAGGTGATTGAGGGACACCTGCTTTCGACGCTCGCCCAGGCACTGGTCGGCTACCGCGATGCGCAGGTCCGCCTGTCGGAACCGCGTCTGCGTGGCGACAAGGAATCCGTTGTTCGTGCATGGATCATCCGGCCGAACGCGATCCCGATGAGTGTCGACTTCCGCTTCTACCGCGGAGATTCGGGCTGGAAGATCTTTGACGTGGTTGCCAGCGGTACGAGCGCGCTCGTGTATTACCGCGGCATGCTGCGCCGGCAGATGCGCATGTCACAGCAGACCTACGGCTATCGTTGATTCATGCCGCGGATGGTGTGCGGATGAATCACGGTCCGCGAAACAAAAAAGGCGGTCAAAAGACCGCCTTTTTTATTTGGGCTTCAGCAAGCTATTGGTTCAGCCGGCCTTGTCCTTGAGCATCTTCAGCGCGGTGACCTTCACAACCGTGCGTGCCGGTTTCGCGGCAATCTTCACGGCTTCGCCGGTGGCCGGATTGCGACCCATGCGGGCCTTCTGCGCCGGGCGGCGCACACGGCGGACCTTCATGCCGTTGAACGGAATCGTCAGTTCGCCGGAGCCGCGCGGACGCAGGTTGCGCTCGACCAGACCACTCAAGGACTCGAACACCGCGCCGACCTGCTTGCGGTTCAGTCCGGTTTCATCGGCGATGGCCTGCAGAATCTGCGTACGGGTCATCTTCTGGGTGATTGCTTTGGCGGCCGGTGCCGCCTTGGTGGCCGCCGCCTTTTTTTTGGCCGCGGATTTTTTCTTTGCCGCCATGGTATCGCTCCATTGGGGGTGGTTTGGGAAATTCCGGCGCGAAGCTTACACATTTCCCCGGTTTTTTGCAGCTAAAATTGGCACATTCACGTGCTTTTGCAATGAATTCCCATGGAATCGGAACCAACCTTGATTGCTGAGCCGGCACTTTCCGGACCGTCGCGAGTCAACACACTGTTGTGGTTCGTGGCCGCCGGGTTGCTCGCCGCCGGTTACCTGTTGCCGCTCGCACGGGTCTCGCAGCTGTTGGTGTTCAACGATGATGTGAGCATGTTCAGTGCGATAGCCGATCTGTGGATCGGTGGTGAACAGATGCTTTCGGTCGCGATCGCGTTGTTCAGCGTCGCGCTGCCGGTGTTCAAGCTCGCCGCGCTTGGCGGTGCGATGGTGTCAGCGCCGCAATCGAGTCTGCGTCGCGCATCGGCGCTCGCTGAACGTATCGGGCGGTGGTCGATGCTGGATGTCTTTGTCGTTGCCGTGATCCTGGTGTCCGCCAAGACCGGCGTGCTGGCGAGCGTAGAACCCCGGCCTGGACTGTACGCATTCGGCGCGGCCGTTCTGGTCATGCTTTTGCTTGGAACGCGGGTACACAGGAAATGAACATGCGGGCCGCAACAGAGAACACGGGCATTGCGACGGCGCACGCGGCCGGTGAGCGACTGGCTCTGCTGCTGAGCGCCGCTGGCGAAATCGTGCTCGGCAAACCGCATGAGCTGCGGCTGGCCACCGCGTGCATGATTGCCGGTGGGCACCTGCTGGTCGATGACCTGCCGGGCACCGGCAAGACGACACTCGCGAACACGCTTGCGCATCTGAGCGGTCTGAGCCATCGGCGCGTGCAGTTCACGGCCGACCTCCTGCCAACCGACATCATCGGGGTCTCGGTATACGAGTCGGCGGCCAGCGCTTTCCGCTTTCATCCCGGGCCGATCTTCGCGCAGGTCGTGCTGGCCGACGAGATCAATCGCGCCACCGCGAAGACTCAGAGCGCCCTGCTCGAGGCGATGGAGGAACGGCAGATCACGAGCGATGGCGAAACCCATGCATTGCCAAAGCCGTTCTTTGTGATCGCGACCCGTAACCCGGCCGAGCAGATCGGCGTTTATCCACTGCCCGAATCACAGCTCGACCGGTTCCTGATGCAGATCTCGCTCGGCCTGCCGGATGCGGCCACCGAGCGCCGGCTGCTCGCATCGGGCGACCGGCGGGTGGCCCTGCTGGAGCACGAGCCCGTGCTGGACGCGGCAACCATTCGATCGCTTCAGCACACCGCGGCCGCGGTACGCGTCAGTGAAGCGCTGCTCGACTATGTCCAGGCGCTGCTCGCGGCAAGCCGGGCGCCGGGGCTGTTCCGGCACGGGCTATCGCCGCGCGCCGGCCAGGGCCTGCTGAGTGCCGCGCGCGCCTACGCGCTGGTTGAAGCGCGCGGTCACGTGCTGCCCGAAGATGTGCAGGCGGTCTTTCCGGCCGTGGCCACCCACCGGCTCGACGCCGGGGCGGAGACGGCGGCGCGGGTTGGCGAAATCGTCACAACGACGCCGATCCCCTGAGATGATTCTCGCCCGGCTGCGCGCGCGCTGGGCGCAGATCGCACGACCGCTGCACGACACCGGCGCCGGCGTGACGGTCGACCGACGGCACGTCTACATCCTGCCGACCCGCTACGGGTATCTGTTCGCCGGGCTGCTCGCGCTGATGTTCGCGGGTGCGGTGAACTACCGCAACAACCTCGCCTATCTGCTGACCTTTGTGCTGTGTGGCGTAGGGCTGAACGCCATGGTGCAGACCCAGCGCAACCTGGTCGGGCTGGGCGCGCGCCTGCGGGCCGCCACTCCGGCGCATGTCGGAGAATTGCTCGAGCAGCCGGTGCGACTCGAGGGCGGCCACCGGGCGCGCAATGGTCTGTGCCTGTCACTGAGCGGCGCGGTGCATTGTCTTGACCTGGAACGCGATCAGGTCTGCGATATCGCGCTCGTGGTCGATGCGCAGCGTCGGGGTCGCTTTCAGCCCGGCGAGCTCCTGATCGAGTCGCGCTATCCGCTGGGCCTTCTGCGCGCCTGGACCCGCGTGCTCAGCGACGCGCACACGCTGGTCTATCCACGCATCGAGACCGGGTCGGTACCACCCCCCCCGGGTGAGCCGGACCACGGCCTGCGACTCAGCGGTCGCGGCAGCGGTGACGAGGAATTCGACGGCGTGCGCGGCTACCGCGACGGCGATCCGCACCGGCGGGTGCACTGGAAGGCGGTCGCCCGGGGCGGCCCCTGGCAGACCAAGTCATTCGCCGGCGGTTCGGCCAACCGACTTGCCATCAGTCTGCCGGCAGACCTGGAACTCGAGGCCGGACTGAGCCGGATGGCCCGATGGCTGACCGACGCCGAGCGCGCGGGCCAGGACTACGCGCTCGCACTGGGCACGCTGCACGTCGAGGCAGATCACGGTGACCGCCATCGCGACCGCTGTCTGGGGGCCATGGCGTTGTACCCCGATGGCATCTGAACTCGCTGCGCGCCGCCTGCAGCCGGGCTTCGTGCTGTGGCTGTGCGCGCTGCTGGCCGCGGCCGCCGCGCCGCACCTGTGGCGACTGGAGCCGCCGGTCGCCGGCATCGCCGCAGGCGCGCTTGGCTGGCGCGCACTGGCCGTACGCTGGACCGGGCTGCGTCCGCCGCGCTGGGTGCTCGGGACGCTGGTCGTCGTCGCAGTCGCGACCGTTTTCGTCAGCTATCGCTCGGTGCTCGGACGCGACGCCGGCACGGCCCTGTTGGTCACCATGTTCGGCCTGAAGCTGCTCGAGCTCGACACGCGACGCGATGCACTGATGCTGGTGTATCTGGGCGTGTTCCTCGTCGCGACACAATTTCTGTTCGCGCAGCGGTTCGGCGATGTGCTCTGGGCGGCGGCCGTGCTGGCCGGGCTCGTGGCCTCGCTGCTGCAAAACGAGCGCGCGACGCCTGCCGGGCCGCGCCAGCTCGCGCGTACGGCATTCGTGATGCTGGCACAGGCGCTGCCGGTCGCAGCCCTGCTGTTCTTGCTGGTACCACGGCTGGCGCCGCTCTGGGCGCTGCAGATCCAGGGCGAGAAGGCCGTGACCGGGATCGGCGAGCAGATTCGTCCCGGACAGATCGCCGAGCTCGCGCTGGATGAATCGACCGCGTTTCGCGTTGAGTTCGATGGTCCCCCGCCCGATCAGCAGAACCTCTACTGGCGGGGGCCCGTATTTTCAGAATTTGACGGGCTGGCCTGGTCGCGCGGGCTGACCGCGACAGGGCCCCCGGCGCGGCCGGTGCCGGTCGGTGGCAGTATCGAATACACCCTGACGCTGGAGCCGACCCGCCAGCGCGAAGTATTCGCGCTGGACCGCCCGCTCGAGGCGCCGGCCGAAACCGAACTGATCGCCGGGGGCCAGCTGCGCGCCAGCCGACCGATCGAGGAACGACGCCGCTATCGCATGCGCTCGGCGGAAGTGATCCGAGCCGAGCCACTCGATCGCAATGAACGCGAACGGCTCCTGGCGTTGCGCAGGATTGAGCCCGCGGTTTTGGCATTGGCGCAGGACTGGCGGGCGCAAGCGGGCGCGGACGACCGTGCCCTGGTGATCCAGGGTCTGGCCCACTTCCGCGACGAGGCGTTTTTCTACACCCTGAATCCGCCACGGATCACCGGCGATCCGACTGCGGCCTTCCTGTTCGAGACCCGGCGCGGGTTCTGCGAACACTATGCCTCGGCGTTCGCGGTCCTGATGCGCGCCGCCGGGATTCCGGCCCGCGTTGTGGGCGGATACCAGGGCGGTGTCCGCAACGCCGTCGGCGGATACCTCAGAGTGCGGCAGGCCGACGCCCACGCCTGGGTCGAGGTCTACCTGGACCACGCCGGCTGGCTGCGGGTCGATCCGACCGCGGCCGTCGCACCCGAACGCGTGGAGCGCGCAATCGATCTCGGCAGTTCGGTCGGCGCGGATATCGTGCGTTTCGATCTCGGCGACCTCGGCGGGCTGGTCGCGTTGTGGCGTGGCGTGCGTGAGTTCGGTGACGCGCTACAGCATCACTGGTCGCACTGGGTGATCGGCTACGACCGCGACCGGCAACGTGAGATGCTCGGCGCCCTCGGACTGGGCCGGCTCGGCATTCGCTGGCTGCCGGCCGTGGCGATCGTCGCGGTGATCATTGCGACGGCGGTATTCGCGTGGTTTGCCCGCCGGCCAGGGGCCGCGCGGTCACGTCTGAGTCGGGAACGCGAGCGCTTCGAGCGAATACTGGCACGAATCGGCGTCAGCACCGCGCGTGGTGACGGGATGGCTACGCTCGGGGAGCGGGCCGCAGTCGCTGCACCGTGGTGCGCCGACGCCGCGCGCCGGTTCGCAGCCGCGTACAACGCGGTGCGCTATGCCGACGCAGAGCCGTCCGCTGGACTGCTGCGCATGCGAATTGCGCTCAAGGACCTGCGCCGCGGGCTGCGGCGCCGAATCGACTGATTCTTGTTCTGGCGGAAACCGGGGCGCTAGGCCCCGGATCGGCAGGCTGTCATGAGACAGCCTGCCGATGCGCAGCGATCAGTATTCTGCGCGACGCGGCGGGCGCGCGGGACGCGGACGTGCTTCATTCACGCGAATGTTGCGGCCCTTGATCGGTTGGTCGTTCAGCCCCTGCAAAGCCGCGCGACCTTCGTTGTCGTTCGGCATTTCCACGAACCCGAATCCCTTCGAGCGACCGGTTGCCCGGTCCATGATGACGGTGGCGTTGCTAACCGAACCGAACTTCGCGAACGCATCGCGGAGGTCGTCATTGGTGACGGCGTACGCCAGATTTCCCACATAGATATTCATTCAGGCAGATCTCACATTCATGACCCGTCAATACTTGGTCGCCCGACCGCCGGGTCGCATACGGTCGTTAGACATTGCGCTTGGCAAGGCCGCGCAACAGGCCTGGGTGCGCCGCGTCGCCTGAAGCTCAGGCGGTTCCGGGCGTCACGCCGCGCAAAACAATAGACCTAAACCCGCGAAAAGTCGACATTTTTCGGCTTTCCAGGGGCAAATTTGCCTATTTTCCGATGCAAAAGCCGGAAAAGATCTCGCCGAGCAGCTGATCGGAGCTTACCCGGCCCGTAATCTCCCCCAGCGCAGCGTGGCTCAATCGCAGCGCCTCGGCGGCAAGTTCCGGGGCATCACCCGCGGTGAGATGGCTCGCGGCAGCGGCCAGTTCGGACTGCGCGCGCCGAAGCGCATCCAGATGCCGGCGACGTGCGATGAACGCGCCAGCCTCGCCGGTGTCTCCGGCAAGTTCACGCAGGCCGGCCCGCAGTGCAGCCAGTCCAGCACCCGTCGAACACGAAACCGCGAACTCCGGGTCCGTCGATAGCACCCGCCCGGACTGCCGGCCACTACGATCGATCTTGTTGTGAACAATCACCCGTGCGGCCGCGCCGAGTCGCCAACGTTCCAGGTCTGCTTCGGGGGCGGACTCCGGGTCTGAATCGTCGCTGATCCAGAGCAGATAATCGGCCCGTTCGACGGCCGCCAATGCGCGTTCCACGCCGATTCGTTCGATGCCGTTCTCGGACGCGCGCAGGCCTGCCGTGTCGATCACGGTGAGCGGCACGCCGTCCAGATCGATCTGCTCGCGCAGCAGGTCGCGGGTCGTTCCGGGCGTATCGGTCACGATCGCGGCATCGGTACCCGCAAGCGTGTTCAGCAGTGTGGACTTGCCGGCGTTCGGCCGACCCGCAAGCACGATGCTCAGCCCTTCGCGCAGGGCGCGCCCCGTACCAGCCGTTACGAGTATCGCGTCGATCTGTGTGGAGATGGCAACCACACGCGCCTGAACTTCACCGCGCGCAATGAAATCAATGTCTTCTTCGCTGAAGTCGATCCCGGCCTCGATCCACACGCGCAGGTTCAGCAGCTCGTCGGCCAGTGCCTGGATGCGGCGCGAGAATTCACCGTCCAGCGAACGCATCGCCGCACGTGCGGCGCGGCGGCTGCCGGCATCGATCAGATCGGCGACCGCCTCGGCCTGTGCAAGATCGAGCTTGCCGTTCTCGAACGCGCGCAGCGTGAACTCACCGGGCTCTGCGAGACGCGCGCCCAGTTCAAGCACACGTTCGATGATCGCGTCACAGACGACACTGCCGCCGTGGCCGTGAAACTCGAGAACATCTTCGCCGGTAAACGAGCGCGGCGCCCTGAACAGCAGGGCGAGGCCGCGATCGATGGATTCGCCAGAGGCCGATCGCGCCGTGGCGAGCGAAAATCGTCCGACTGGGATCGGTTGCGTGAAAAGCTGCCCGGCGATGCCCGAAACTGCGGGGCCGGAAACGCGGACGATCGCGATGGCGCCGCGACCGCTCGCGGTCGCTACCGCCGCGATCGTGTCACGCGGCGACATGGTCGCTGTGACGATTCGGCCTGCGAACCATCACCCGGGTCTTCAGTGCGCGGCTGCCGCCTCGATGCGTTTGGTGATGGTCCATTGCTGCAGGATCGACAGTGCATTGTTCACGGCCCAATACAGCACGAGGCCCGACGGGAAGAAGGCGAAAAACACCGTGAAGATCACCGGCAGCGCCATCATGATCTTCGCCTGAATCGGATCGGGCGGCGCGGGATTCAGCTTCTGCTGAATGAACATCGTCGCACCCATGATCAGGGGCAGCACGAAATACGGATCCTTGAGCGAAAGATCACGAATCCACAACACCCACGGTGCCTGGCGCATTTCCACGCTCTCGAGCAGCACCCAGTACAAGGCGATGAACACCGGGATCTGCACCACAATCGGCAGACAACCGCCGAGTGGATTGATCTTTTCCTTCTTGTACAAATCCATCATCGCCTGGTTGAGTTTCTGCTTGTCGTCCTTGTGGCGCTCGCGAAGCTGTTGCAGCTTTGGACCGACGCGGCGCATGTGCGCCATCGAACGATAGCTGGTTTCCGAAAGCTTGTAGAACACGAGCTTGATCAGAATCGTCAGCAGGATGATCGTCCAACCCCAGTTGCCGACCAGATTGTGAATCTGCTGCATGAGCCAGAAGATCGGTTTGGCAATGATCGTGAGCGCGCCGTAGTCGACGGTCAGATCAAGACCAGGCGCGAGTTCTTCCAATCGATCCTGAAGTTTTGGCCCCGCGAAGATGGTCGAATCGAATGTCGCCCGGTCGCCGTTCGCAATGCGGACGGACGGCGTGGTCATGCCGAGGATGTAGCGCGAGTTCGACGCCGTGCGGGTATAGAACAACTGCCGCTGGTCGGCAGTTGGAACCCATGCGCCGACGAAGTAATGCTGGATCATCGCGATCCAGCCACCCTGTACGCTGCGTTCGAGACGCTTGTCGAGCATATCCTCGAACGAAACCTTCTCGTACTTTTCCTCCGGGCTGTAGATCACACCACCGTCGTAGGTGTAGATGAATGCGTTGCCGCTGCCTTCCGGCACCTGGGTGCGTTGCAGCTGACGGTATTCGTAGCCCTTCCACTCGGCACCGGAAGCATTGGTCACCACGGTCTGCACGCCGATGGCGTAGTCACCACGTTTGAATAGATAGCGCCGTTCGATCGCGATGCCGTTGCCGCCATCAGCGGTCAACACAACCGTCATTTCACCGGCGTCGCCAGCGAGTTCGTAGTGCTTGTGCTCGGTCTTGAAGATCGGCTGATCGGCGACAGCGGCGGCACCGGGGCTTGCGACCAAACGCGCCTGAGCGATGAAAAACTTCGGCAGTTCGTCGTTCAGCAGCACGAAAGGTTCATCCGGATGATCGATATCGACCGGATAGGCAGGCAGACGAATACGTCGCAGATCCGCACCCCGGGTGTCGATTTCGACGTCGAGCACATCGGTTCGTACGTTTACCCGTTCGCCCTTCGAGAGCACCGCACCCGAGGTTGCGACGACCGCCGGACCCGAATCACCGCCCGCAGCCGGCGGTACGCTGGTAAGGCTTTCGCCCGCCGACGGCGGCGCTTCACCCTGGACGGAGGCCGTGGACTGGCCGGTTGCGGGAAGCGGCTGGGCGTTTCGGTGCTCCCAAGACTGCCACAACATCATCACCGAGAAGCCGATGACGATGAACAGGATCAGACGTTGCGTATCCATTGAGGCCTTCTCGGGAAACTTCAGTGCGGTTCGCCGAAACGGGCCGAACCCGTGCCGGGTGGAACGGGGTCAAGGCCGCCTTCCGCCCAGGGATGGCAGCGGCCGAGGCGCCGGATCGCCAACCAGGTGCCGCGCAGGGCGCCGTGGGTATGCACGGCCTCTTCGGCGTAGTGGGAGCAGGTCGGGTGGAACCGGCAGTGCTGGCCGACAAAAGGGCTCAGCAGCAGGCGGTAGAGCTTAATGAGCAGTATCAGAAGCGGTCGCATCGTTTCGGATTCGGTTCCAGTGCTTGCTCAGTGCGCGGGTGAGTTGGCGAGCCTCGGCCGTCGCGGCCGGCTGCCGGGCAAGCACGACGATATCGACTGCGGGCAGGCTTGCGGCATGCAGGCGAAATGATTCACGCACGATACGCTTGATCCGGTTGCGGTCGACCGCGCGGCGAAGCTGCTTTCGCGAGATGGCCAGCCCGAGACGCGGCACGGATTGCGAGCGGCGGTACAACACCGTGAAGGTGAAATCCGCGCTGCGGCGGGCGTCCGCAAATACGTTCTTGTAGTCCGCCGGCCGGGTGAGCCGGCGCGCGCGCGGGAAGCCGTAGCGAGGGCTGTCGACCGCAGGCGTCAGGGCGTCAGGCGGGCGCGCCCGTGGCGGCGGC
The DNA here is from genome assembly GCA_020445605.1 of Chromatiales bacterium. Taxonomy (NCBI): domain Bacteria; kingdom Pseudomonadati; phylum Pseudomonadota; class Gammaproteobacteria; order Chromatiales; species Chromatiales bacterium. The sequence goes on along the minus strand of JAGRGH010000032.1, from coordinate 164,167 downwards.
GCGCGTTTAGTACGGCGCGACCGTGCCGGGTCGCCATGCGCGCGCGGAATCCGTGGGTGCGCTTGCGCTTGAGAACACTGGGTTGGAATGTAGGTTTCATGGCCGGATCTGGGAAGCGCTGAGCACGGGTAAAAAGGACGCGGAATCCTACAGAGTTTCGCCGCGATGGTCAATGCGCCGCCGCTTGACCGATGCGGTGGATTCGAGCGCGACCACAGGTTTAGACTCACGCTCCCAACAGCAGGCGCGTTGTTGGGACGAGGACATCAAGCCCTGCCGCATGGCGGAGCTGAGGTACAACGAAACCGCCGCACGACCACCAAACGTGAACATCTGGGACCACTGCTTCACCCGCCTCGAGTCGGAACTAACCGAGCAACAGTTCAACACCTGGATACGGCCGCTGCACGCCCGTCAGGCGGACGACAGCCTGGTGCTGCTCGCGCCGAACCGCTTCGTATGTGACTGGATCGCGGACAATTTTCTTGATCGGATCAGCGAAATTGCGCGCGGTCTGGGTGGCGACACCCTGAAGGTCGCGGTGCGGCTGGGTTCCGCCGACCAGCCCGGCCCGGCCCCGGCCGTAACCGCCGCCGCGCCAGCGGAGATAGCGAAGGCCGCGCCCCCGAACGTCCAGAGCGAGTACCGGCTGGACAACTTCGTGGAAGGCCCTTCGAACCGATTCGCCCGCGCCGCAGTCCTGCAGGTCTGCGAACGCCCCGGCAGTGTGTTCAACCCGCTGTTTCTGTACGGCGCCACGGGGCTCGGCAAGACGCATCTCATGCACGGGCTGGGCAACACCCTGTACGAACGGCATCGCTCCAAGCGCATCGTTTACGTGCGCGCCGAACAGTTCGTCGAGGAAATGGTCAACGCCTTCGCCCACAACACGATTGACGGGTTCAAGCGCAAATACCGCCAGGTCGACGCGCTGCTGATCGACGACATCCAGTTCCTCGCCGGAAAAGAGCGCTCGCAGGAGGTGTTTTTCGAGACCTTCAACGAGCTCCTGGAGCGAAAGCAACAGATCGTCATCACCAGCGATCGTTATCCGAAAGAAATCACAAACCTCGACACGCGGCTCAAATCGCGCTTTGGCTGGGGGCTGACCGCCGCGATCGACCCGCCGGAACTCGAAACGCGCGTGGCCATCCTGAAGAACAAGGCGGAGCAGATGGGCATCTCGCTGCCCGATGAGGTCGCCTTCTTCATTGGCCAGCGACTGCGCTCGAACGTGCGGGAACTCGAAGGCGCCCTGCGCCGGATCATGGCCGAGTCCCTGTTCACTGGGCTCCCCGTGACGGTGGATTTCACCAAAAAGGCACTCTCGGACCTGCTGGCCGTGCAGGAGAAACTCGTCACCATCGAGAACATCCAGAAGGTCTGCAGCGAGTATTTCAAGATCCCGCTTAAGGTGTTTCTTTCGGCCCGCCGCAGCCGTTCGGTTGCCAGGCCGAGACAGATCGCCATGACGCTGGCCAAGGAACTGACGAACCACAGCCTGCCGGAAATCGGTGAGGCCTTCGGTGGCCGGGATCACACGACAGTCCTGCACGCACATCGAAAGATCAAGGAGTTACGCGAAAGCGATCCGCGAGTAACGGAGGACTACCAGAATCTCCTGCGCATGTTGACCAATTGATGCACGAATGGTGAAACTCTCTGTGGATAACTTCAAACCTTGCATGCCGTGGGCTGTCCTTTCACAGTAGACCCACACGCAGTACAGGCAGTCATGGGCAGACTTACAAACCGAATTTGTCTACATAACAATATGAATTTAAAAGACAAATCTGTTTTTTCCACCGTAAGGTCCGGGCCTTATAAATAGACAATCAGAGTTTAAAGAAAATGATAAAAGTCTCTCGCGACACCCTCCTCGGCCCACTTCAGCGTGTACTGAGCGTCATCGAACGACGCCATACCCTGCCGATTCTTTCCAATGTCCTGATCGAGATCGATGAGCAGGGTTCAGCGACCCTTAAGGCAACGGACCTGGAAGTGGAACTCCATGCAAGCCTCGAGCTGGAGTCAGACGGCCCGAGGCGGGTAACGCTTCCGGCGCGCAAGCTGGGGGACATCGTGCGCGCGCTGCCCGATGGGGTTGAGATCACCATCGAGTTCGACAGTGGTCACGCGGTGATTCGCGCCGGACGCAGCCGGTTTCGGTTGCAGACCCTGGGCGCGGATGAGTTCCCGAGCATTGAAAGAACCGAAGTGCGCACGCGGCTAGCGGTGCCGCAGAAGGTCGCGAAATGGCTTGTGGACAAAGCGCAATTTTCGATGGCTCATCAAGATGTTAGGTACTATCTGAACGGCATGTTGCTGGAGGTCGATGGCAAACATGTGCGGTCGGTAGCCACGGATGGGCATCGCCTGGCGATGGCAGAACACGAGATCGCAACGGACGTGGATTCGGTGATCCAGGTGATCGTGCCGCGCAAGGGGATCAACGAGATCGGCCGCATGGTCTCTGATGTGGATGATGATGTCTCAATCGCGATCGGCCAGGGCCACGTCGAGTTTTCGGTCGATGGGGCACGACTCATATCGAAATTGATCGATGGGCGGTTTCCGGACTACCGCCGCGTGGTGCCGCAGGGCGGAGATAAGCTCGTGAGCGCGAACCGCGTCGGTCTGCGCGAAGCGCTTGCGCGCGCTTCAATCCTTTCCAACGAAAAGTATCGCGGCATCGGGCTGGAGCTGCAGAGCGGAGCAATCCGGATATTCGCGCACAATCCGGAACAGGAAGAGGCGGAGGAAAGCATCGAGGTGGACTACAAGGGCGCGGGTATGGCGATCGGGTTCAACGTCGGATACTTTCTTGAGGTACTTGGGGCGATCGACGGCGAGACCGTGGAGATGGTGCTCAGCGATCCGAACAGCAGCTGCCTGGTGCGGGAGCCCGGACGATCGGATTACCTGTACGTCGTAATGCCCATGCGACTGTGAGCGAAAAGCCGTCGCGCGATGCGGCGGGCGTCCATATCGAGCGCATTTACGCCAAGGGCGTTCGAAATCTCGCTGTTCTGGATATTCGTCCGGGACCCGGCATCAATTTGGTCTGCGGAGGGAATGGCGCGGGAAAGACCTCGCTGCTGGAAACCATCTACCTCGCGAGTCGTGCACGGTCGTTTCGCACCGGACGGCTGGGGATGGTCGGGCAGAAGGGGAGCCCCGCTTCCACCGTAGCGCTGGACATTTGTTCGGGCTCGTCGGATCGCTGGACCCAGGGGCTCGAGTGGGGCGGCGCAGGTCGACGCTTACGCTGTCGTGGCGCAGCGGCATCGCCGGCCGAACTCGCGACCGCCTTGCCGCTGGAAGTTATTTCCCCTGAATCACATTCACTTGTGGATGGCGCGCCCGAGGTCCGGCGCGCATTCCTGGACCGAAGATTGTTCCACGTGGAACAGGATTTCTGGCCGGAGTATCGGAGGTTTCGAAAGGCTCTGGCCCAGCGCAACGCGGCCCTTGGCTCTGGCGCACCAGGGAGGTCAGTCCAAGGATGGGACGCGATCCTCGTGGAATCGGGTGAGCGCCTGACACGGTGGCGAGCGGACACAGTTTCTGCAATCACCCAACCGTTCAAGCAGATCCTAGAGACACTGTCTCCGAGGCTGTCGGTATCCCTTGGACTCAATACCGGATGGTCCGAAGAAGACTCGCTGGCAGAAACGCTCGTGCGGCACCTGGAAACAGACCGCGGCCGCGGGTTCACAGGCTGGGGGCCACATCGGGCGGATCTCAAGATTCGCGTGGAGACCGGGCAGGCCAAAGGACGGGTGTCTCGTGGGCAGCAGAAATTGATCGCCGCCGCGTTGACGATGGCGGCGGCGAGTGGGGCGGGCGGGGCGATCTTATTGGTAGACGATCTGTTGGCGGAGCTCGATGACACACATGCCGGCAATGTGGTTTCGTTGATCGAAAACAGCGGCACTCAGGTATTTTTGACCGCCACGGCCAGGGGGAGACTGGAGGCCATGCTCGGTTCGGCCCCGGAGGTGTTCCACGTGGAACATGGTGTGGTGAAACCGGCTGCATCTTCCTGATCCGCCAACGGCGAAGCCCGTCAGGGCTTCCATATATAATGAGTCGTTTACCGCGATTGGACCTGCCCCGATGACGATGGACGACCGCACCTACACTTCCTCGAACATCAAGGTTCTCAAGGGCCTGGACGCCGTCCGCAAGCGGCCTGGCATGTACATCGGCGATACCGATGACGGTACCGGTCTGCACCACATGGTGTTTGAGGTCGTCGATAACTCCATCGACGAGGCGCTGGCTGGCTACTGCACGGAAATCCGCGTCACCATCCACACCGATGAGTCGATCACGGTGACGGATAACGGTCGCGGCATCCCGGTCGATATGCACCCGGAAGAGGGGCGTTCGGCGGCTGAGGTCATCATGACCGTGCTGCATGCCGGCGGAAAGTTCGACGACAATTCCTACAAGGTCTCCGGCGGCCTGCATGGCGTGGGCGTTTCGGTCGTCAACGCCCTCTCGGTGGATCTGCGTCTGCGCATCCGTCGCGAAGGGCAGTTGTGGGAACAGCGTTACGAAAATGGCGTACCGCAGGCGCCGCTCGCGGCGGTCCGCGAAAGCAGCGGAACCGGCACGGAGGTCCATTTCAAGCCCAGTGCGGCGATCTTCACGAACATCCAATTTCATTACGATCTGCTCGCCAAACGCCTGCGTGAGCTGTCGTTCCTGAACTCCGGAGTGCGGATCGTCCTAGGCGACGAGCGCAGCGGGCGCGAGGATACCTTCCAGTACGACGGCGGCATTCGCGCGTTCGTTGAACACCTCAACCGCAACAAATCCACATTGCATCCACAGGTTTTCCACTTCCAGGCGGAGCGCGATCGCGTCTCCGTCGAGGTCGCCATGCAGTGGAACGACTCGTATCAGGAGAACATCTTCTGCTTTACGAACAACATCCCGCAGCGTGACGGCGGCACGCACTTGGCGGGATTCCGCGCCGCGCTTACGCGCACGCTGAATGGCTACATCGAAAACGAAGGCCTCGCCAAAAAGCACAAGGTCGCGACCTCCGGCGATGACGCCCGTGAGGGGCTGACCTCGGTGGTTTCGGTCAAGGTGCCGGATCCCAAGTTCTCCTCGCAGACCAAGGACAAGCTCGTTTCGTCCGAAGTAAAGCCGGTCATAGAATCGCTACTTGCCGACCATTTCGGCGCATTTCTGCTCGAAAACCCGCAAGAAGCCCGCTCGATCGCGAACAAGATGATCGACGCCGCGCGTGCCCGCGAGGCCGCACGCAAGGCCCGCGAGATGACCCGGCGCAAGAGTGCGCTGGATATCGCCGGTCTGCCCGGCAAGCTCGCGGACTGTCAGGAAAAGGATCCGGCGCACTCGGAACTGTTCATCGTCGAGGGTGACTCGGCCGGTGGCTCTGCCAAGCAGGGCCGCGACCGCCGGACCCAGGCGATCCTGCCGCTCAAGGGCAAGATCCTGAACGTCGAGAAGGCCCGTTTCGACAAGATGCTGTCGTCGGCCGAAATCGGCGCGCTGATCACGGCGCTCGGCACCGGCATCGGCCGGGACGAATTCGACGCCGAGAAGCTGCGCTATCACCGCCTGATCATCATGACGGACGCCGATGTCGACGGCTCGCACATCCGCACCCTGCTGCTGACGTTTTTCTACCGGCAGATGAACGAACTCATCGAGCGCGGTCACGTGTTCATCGCGCAGCCGCCGCTGTACAAGGTCAAGAAGGGCAAGCAGGAGCGCTATCTGAAGGACGAACCGGAACTCGACGGCTACCTGAATCAGCTCGCACTCGAAGGTGCACATCTGCGTGTTGCCGAGGATGCCCCGCCGCTTTCCGACACGGCGCTCGAAACCTTGGCGCGGGATTTCCTCGCCGTGCGGGCGACCGTGGAACGTCTTTCGAACCGGTTCGACCAGGCGCTGCTCGAAGCGCTGATCGATCATCCGGCCTTTGACGAAGCGCTGGCCGCCGACGCCGGGCGAGTCGACGAGTGGTTGCGAGCGCTGGAAGATCGCCTGAATGCAGATCGTGGCAATGGCCCGCGCTTCAGCTTTACGGCGGCGTTGAATGACGACACGCCGGAGATCAGCTACGACCGATTCTTCCACGGCGTGAGCCATCCGGGGCATCTGCCGCTGGAGTTCTTCGCTTCCGGCGAATACGCATCACTGGTCACGCTGGGGCGGCAGCTCGACGGGCTGATTCAGCCGGGCGCGGTGGTGAGCCGCGGAGACCGCCGTCAGCCAGTGAAGAAGTTTGGCGAGGCACTGTCCTGGCTGCACGACGATGCGCGTCGAGGCCAGATGATCCAGCGCTACAAGGGGCTTGGTGAAATGAACCCGGACCAGCTCTGGGAAACCACCATGAATCCCGAAACGCGTCGTCTGTTGCAGGTCACAATCGAAGACGCCGTTGCCGCCGACGAGGTCTTCACGACCCTGATGGGTGACCAGGTCGAACCGCGCCGCGACTTTATCGAACGCAACGCCGCCGCGGCGCAGAATCTGGATATCTGATCTAGGCTATTTCGCTACTTCCCTCATTACGCACCCCCATTGGGCTTGATATAGATCGGCACTTGAGTCGCTCTGCCGGGATCTTGCGCCAGGCGACTCGTTCCATACGTACCGCACTAAGCGCACTAAGCGCAAATCCTCGACGTTGCCCTATCACTGCGAGCCGGATTGCGGTTTAATGCCGGTCAACGAACCGATCGGCAGGTTCGGCACCCGGGTTTCGGCTGCGGCGGGATTGCCACAAGCGAAGGCCCGATCGAAATTTGGAGGGGCAGATGAAACCGAATGTAACCAAACAGGTTCTGGTCGCACTGCTCTTTGTCGGCGCGATCTTTTCGCAACAGGTCGTCGCAAGCCCGATCACCTGGACGACTGGCCCGCATTTCGCGGGACCAAACGGTGCGCAGGCCATCGACAACACCGCCGTTCTTGTCGAAGCAGTCAACCTGATCAACCTCAACAACGCGGACCCGGGCGTACTGGTCGTGAATAACGCGGCAAAGAATATTGCCTTCACGCCACGAGGCGACATCTTTCCGGCTACCGGATTCAACACGACCAACATCGGCTCGAGCGATGCGAACTGGAACGCGGTCATCGGGGCCGTCGATTACAACCCTTCGGCAGCCACATTCGCGACCCTTACGTTGACGGGTCTGATGATCGGCAGCGAATACCGGATTCAGCTTTTCGATTTTGACGGCCGTTCTACTGAACTAGCGGAAGTGATTGCGTTTTCCGACGGGCTCGGAAACTTTTCCGCCAGCTTCCTGAAGGGATCCGCAACCAGCATTTTCGGTACCTTTATCGCCGATGCCACTACCCAGAACATCCGTCTTCAGGACGACGATGACCAGACCCTGAATGCCTATGTGCTTCAGCTGGTGCCAAGTCCGTCGGTGCTGGCCCTGATGTTGCTCGGTGTCGGACTGCTGGTCAGGGTTAGTCCAGGGTATCAATCAGGCGGTTGAACGACCGGAACATTTCCGGTTCGGGCACGTCCACGGCGTGTCCTCCTGATCTCGCCAGCCATTCCCGCAGGGCGAGACGACCTGCGGTGAGTTCCTCGTTGAGGAACAGTGCGCTTTCGCGCTTCACGAGACAGAATGCATACTGATCGCGCTCACCGTCGTTGGCCCAAACCAGCGGCGCCGTGCCCAGTCCCCGCGCCAGCTGTTGCGCGAGATTTGTCGAGAACAGCGGTGCATCCACGGGCACGACAAACATCCAGTCTGTTGCCGCGGCTTTCGCCGCGGAGAGAATTCCGGCCAGTGGTCCGTGGTATTCGAACTCGCCGTCGTTCACCACGGCGTGCCCGAGCGCGGCATAACGTTCAATGTTCCGGTTCGCGCTGATGATCACGCTGTCGACCTGCGGAGTAATCCGCTCCAGCACGTGCTCGACGAGCGGCCGGCCCCGATACTCGACCCAACCCTTGTCGCGCCCGCCCATGCGGGTGCCGCGACCGCCGGCCAGGATCACACCCGTGATGTCAGCGCGTGCCGGTGCCCTCATGACGCGAACAACGCAGCGAGCACGATGATGACGACGACCTCGATGAAGGCAATGCCCTGCCAGAAACGCAGCGGATTGCGCTCCATCAGGGGCGCGGTGGGCTGACGCAGATACTGCGGATTGGGCTTGTCCAGATCGGCGGCAAATTCCGCTGCGGTGCTGTAGCGCGCGGGCGGTGCGCAGCGCACGGCGCGCTCGATCGCGCGATCCATCCACACCGGAATGGTTGGTACCCGTGTGGTCAGCGACTGGTACTGCGTGCGACAGTCACTCGGTCCGCGCGGCGGATGCCGGTAAGGCAGCTTGCCGCAGGCAAGCTCATACGCAATGACGCCGAGCGAGTACACATCCGCCGCGGCATTGCCGCTCGCGCCACGCAGGAACTCCGGCGCGGTGTAGTTCTCGGTGCCGACGAGGTGATCGCGCGCGACGGGCGAGGGCACTTCAAGCACACCCGGAATCAGCGTCGAACCGAGGTCGATGATCTTCACCCGGCCTTTTGCATCGACCATGATGTTCTCGGGCTTCAGATCGCGGTGGACCATCTCCAGGCGATGCAGTGCGTCCAGTCCGCTTGCGATCTGTCGCACGATGTTCTGCACGGCCGAAAGCGGTGGCTGTGGATTGGCCTGCATCCATGACCGCAGGGTCTGACCGTCGATGAACTCGGCGGTGTGAAACAGAAAACTGCGTGTGCGTCCGGCCGGTGCGTGATAGCGCACGACGTTGCGATGCCGCACGCGCGAGCCGACCCATTCCTCGAGCACGAACTGCTCGATATACACGGGGTCGTCGTCGTAGTTGACCGACGGCGCCTTGAGCACGACCCGCGTGTTGGTCTGAATGTCCTGCGCGAGAAAGATCTCGCTGCGCTTCGATGCGCTGAGCGCGCGTTCGATGCGATAGCCATCGAAAGTGTCACCGACATTGAGTGGCGGTGGAAATGGCAGCTTGGTCAGATCACGAAAATATTCTTCGGCGGAGCGGACAGGCAGCGTCCTGATGTCGAGAATCAGTGCGGTCGCATTGTCCCGTCCGCCGGCGGCCAGTGCGGCCTCGACCATCGCGCGGGCGCCTTCTTCCGTGCCCGGCAGTACGGCTGCGGCGCGAAACCGTGCTGAATCGATCGCGTCGTGAACGCCATCGCTCGTGAAGATCAATCGATCGCCGGCTTCCAGCGGCTGCTCACGATAGTCGACGCCCGCGACCGGCTCCACACCCAGCGCGCGTGAAAGGTGGGTACGTTCCGGGCCGATCTCGATGCGGTGATCGTGGGTAAGCTGTTCCAACTCGCCGTCGCGCAACAGCCAGATCCGTGAGTCGCCGACGTGGAAGAGGTGCGCACTGGTGCCACGCAGCACCGCCGCGCTGAACGTGCAGCCGACCGCTCCACGCCGCATCTGCCCGTGGGAATACAGCCAGCGGTTCAGCGCGGTCAGCACACGCTCGCCGCTGTTGCGCACGGTCCAGGAATCCGGCGTCGAAAGAAAGTCCTGGATGAAGCCGTCCACCGCGGCGCGGCTGGCGGCCTGTCCCTCGCCGCCCGAAATGCCGTCGGATAGCACGGCGATCGCAACGGGCGCGCCACCGCGCATTACCGGTCCGCCAACCGCGGCACGATCTTCGTTCAGCGCGCGCGGACCGGTCTCGGAGATCAGCGCGTGTTCAAACTCGAGTGTTTGTGCCATTCGCCTGCGGACGATTCAGGAATGCCGGTGGCGGTAACCGCGCACGCAAACACCCATGAGAGCGCGGAACACCGCCACGCGCAAGCCGGAAAGACGGTGCTTCCGCATTCCGGGACGGATTGATCGCAGCTACCCGGATCAATGCACGGCGATGCGTTCCAGCGTGCCGTCGGGCAGGACCTCGACCATGTGCCCGGCCGGATCGCGCAGGAACAGCGCGACGGCCACCAGCGCCACGAGCGCCGCGCCGGCGATGGTCAGGAAGAACACCGGAGGCTCGACGAACGACAGCACGGTCAGAAAGACCACCGCGCCGACGTTGCCATACGCGCCCGCCATGCCGGCAATCTGCCCGGTCATGCGCCGTTTGATCAGCGGAACGACGGCAAACACCGCGCCCTCGCCAGCCTGAACAAAGAACGAACAGGCCATGGTGACCCCGACCGCAAGCCACAGGCTCCAGCTCGAGTCGATCAGGCTCATCATTGCATAGCCGCCCATCAGGCCCACCAGCAGAACGATCAGCGAACGGCGCCGTCCGAACCGGTCCGACACCAGTCCGCCGCCCGGTCGCGCGAGCAGATTCATGAACGCGAAGCCCGAAGCCAGCAGTCCGGCCTGCACCTGCGAGATCGCAAAGGTATCCTGGAAGAACAGCGGCAGCATGGAGACCACCGCCAGCTCGGAACCAAAGGTCACGAGGTAGGCGAGATCGAGCACCGCGACCTGGCTGAACCGGTAGCGATCGATCTCCGGAACCGGGCCGGCGAACACCTGTGCGTTGATCTGATAGATGCGCAGCGCCTGCAGCGCATAGACCACAACCAGCAAGACGTAGATGCTGAGCGCAGCGGTATCACTGAGCAGTCCGAGATTCGCGGGGGCGAGCTTCCAGGTCAGCAGCGCGAGCGCCGCATACATCGGGATGTTCATGACCAGATACAGCACGAAGTCACCGCGGCTGGAGACTTCCATTGCGCCGGTGCGTTTCGGGCGGAAATACGTCGAGCCCTTCGGCGTGTTCTGCACCGAGAAGAAATAGATCACGCCGTAGACGAGCGCGATGATGCCGGTCGTGCCGATCGCATAGCGCCAGCCGTCGGCCTCGCCGCCGTACCACAGCGCCAGTGCCGGCAGCGTCATCGCCGCGGCCGCCGAACCAAAGTTGCCCCAGCCGCCGTAGATGCCTTCGGCCAGTCCCACCTGTCGGGCCGGAAACCATTCGCCGATCATGCGGATGCCGATGACGAAGCCCGCGCCGACGAAACCGAGTGCGAAGCGTGTCATCGCCAACTGCGTGTAGTCGTCCGCACTGGCGAACAACAGACAGAGCCCGCCGGAGATCACGAGCAGGAACGAATACATCAGCTTCGGCCCGAGCCGGTCGACCAGCATGCCGACCACGATGCGCGCGGGAATCGTCAACGCGACATTCAGAATGAGCAGCGTCTTGATCTGCTGGTCGTTCAGCCCGAACGTCTCGCGCAGCGAAGCGAGCAGCGGCGCGTGGTTGAACCACACGAAGAAGGAAATGAAAAACGCCAGCCAGGTCAGGTGCAGGGTGCGCACCGGGCCGGTGAACGACAGCAGGTTCAGTCGGGTCGTGGACATAGCGATGGTTCCGGTCTGCGTTGCCAGTGCACGGGCGCCATTGCCCGGGCGTATGTGGGCGGCATCAGTGCCGCGCCGTATCCCCATCTGCAACCTCCGTACCAATTCCGTCCGATTGTTCGGCCAGGCGGGAGTCCCGTCGCCCGTCACGCGTTGCGGTGCTGGAGCGCGCACATTCCTGGCGCGTGAACCGTTTCCGCGCGCACTGTTCAGGTGCGGGAGCGGGGTTTTGCTTGCCCCGACCGCCTGATATCTCGCTTCTTTCACGGCCACGTCGGGCCACCGTGATGGACTGGCACGCCCTTTGCTCTGGTCCAGTTCGTGAGTCACCGACCCGGGCGCTGGCCCTTTGCGCAATGTCACTGAGCGTGGTTGTCGCCGAACGCAACGAAGCCCGTGCCGATGCGCTGGTCGCGGACCTGCGCGAGTACGGACATCGCGTGCTCGCGCAGCTGTCGGGTTTCGACGGCCTCGCGGCGACGGTGTCGCACGAGATGCCCGATGTACTGGTGATCGGGCGCCGGCGTCCGGACGCGGAGTTCTTTTCCCTGCTCGGCAAGGTACAGATCGCGCGCAATGTGCCGACGGTGCTGATCGCGGATGACGTAGACCGCGACACCGTTGATCAGCTCGCGCACTCCGGCGTCGGCGCATTTCTGGTCGATGAGACTTCGGCCCTGCAGCTGGATGCGGTCGTTCGCATTGCGCATGCGCGGTTTTCCGAATGCGCGCAGGTGCGAACCGACCTCGCTGAGACGCGGGCGCAGCTTGACGAACGCAAGCTGGTTGAGCGCGCGAAGGGCATGTTGATGAACCGACGCGGGCTTTCCGAAAACGATGCCTACCATCTGTTGCGCAGGCTCGCGATGCAGCGAAACCAGCGCATGGGGGCGATCGCCCGCGGACTGCTCGACAGCGCGGAGCTGCTGGGCTGAACCGAGACTGCGCGCGCAGACGATCCAGCCGAAGCGTGCGCCCGCCGCTGAGGCGAAGCTGAATTGAATGAGAGGGCGTGCGCGATGCAGCGCGCGCCCGAACAAGCCAGCCCGCTGCCGGGCTGCAAACCAACAACGGCGTTTGTGCGTGGCTCTTGAACGGAAGAGCCGGCGCGCAAGCGCCTTTTTTGTGCCTGGAGAAATCATGGCTGCCCTTGCAGAACACGTTGCTCGTACCGCCGCCGCGCCCGCCACACGGCACGCCGACGTTGCCGTGATCGGCGCGGGTCCGGTCGGCATCGCGTTCGCGCGCCGGCTTGCGAAGCGCGCGCCGAGCCTCGCGATCAGCCTGTTTTCCGGAGAAAGTGTGTTGCCGTACGACCGCGTGCGCCTGTCGGGCTATCTCGCGGGTGCGGTCACGCTCGGCGATCTGACCGACGGCACGTTGCCGGACAACGTCACGCTGCTGCCGGGACGCTGGGTCACCGAGATCGATCGTCGGCTGCATTCGGTCACCGATGCCGGCGGTGCGCACTGGACCTACAACATGCTCGTACTTGCTACCGGTTCGCGGCCTTACGTGCCGGCGATTCCTGGTCGCGAGCTCTCGGGTGTGTTTACGTTTCGCGATCTCGCCGATGCCGAGCGGCTCGCCGCCCGGCGCACGCGCGCGCGTCGCGTGGTGGTGGTTGGCGCCGGCCTGCTCGGCATCGAGACCGCCCGCGCCATGCAGCGGCTGCACACCGAGGTTTGCCTCGTCGAGCATTCACCGTGGCCGATGATGGCGCAGCTCGACGAGGATTCCGGTGCCCGGCTGGCCGCCTATCTGCGCAGCCTCGGCATGGACCTGCGCCTGTCCGAGGCGGTCGAGGAAATCGGCGGCCGCGGGCGGGTCGAGTGGGTACGGTTGCGTGACGGCCGCGTGGTCGAGACCGATACGGTGGTGTTTTCCACCGGCATACGCCCGAATGTCGACCTCGCGCACAACGCCGGGCTGTCGGTCGGCAGGGGCGTACGGGTGGACGACCGCATGTGCACGTCCGATCCGCACATCTGGGCGATCGGCGAGTGTGCCGAGCACGATGGCAAGATCTACGGGCTGGTCGCGCCTGGCCTGGATCAGGCGGCCGTCGCTGCGGAAACCGTGTTGCGCGGCGAGGCCCGTTACCGTGGCTCGGTTCCCGGCACGCAGCTCAAGGTCGTCGGCGAGAGCGTGCTGAGTGCCGGCCGTGTCGCGGCCGACGCCGCAATCGGTCTGGCGCGCGACGTCGTCTGGAAGAACGACCAGAGCTATCGCCGCCTGGTGATTCACCGCGACCGGCTCGTCGGCGTGATCGCCTATGGCCCATGGGAGCAGGGCGCGCGCATCCATGCGGCCGTTTTGCGCAACCGGCGCGTATGGCCATGGCAGCTCTGGCGGTTTCGCCGCACCGGCGATCTCTACGCGAGCGCGCAGAGCGCGGCCGTGGCGCGCTGGCCCGCGGCGTCGGTGGTGTGCAACTGCAGAAACATCTGTCGTGGCGAACTGTCGGCCGCGATGCGTGCGGGTTACACAACGGTCGATGGCCTGCGCAAGGCGACCGGCGCATCGAATGTCTGTGGCTCGTGCCGGCCGCTGCTCGCTGAACTCGTCGGTCAGGGACAGCTCGCGCCCGCGGAACGACATGCGGCGCAGGGGGCGCTTGCGCTCACGGCATTGATCCTTCTGGCACTCGCGGTCTTTCTACCGGCACTGCCTTTTGCGCAATCCGCGCAGCATGCGGTGCCCTGGGACGAGATCTGGCGCGACGGGCTATGGCGTCAGCTGAGCGGCTACACCCTGCTCGCGCTCGGTGTTGGTCTGAGCGCAATCGTTGTTCGCAAACGCGTGCGGCGCCTGTCTCTCGGTGCGTTCGCCGGCTGGCGTGTCTGGCATGCGGTGCTCGGGCTTTGCGTGCTTGCGGTGTTTGCCGCCCACACCGGTTTCCGCTTCGGCGAAAACCTCAATCGCTGGCTTGCCACCGCATTCGCACTGGCACTTTTCGCCGGCGCGGTCGCGGCGCTGGTGATCGCGACCGAGCATCGGCTGCCGCGCGGGCAGGCCACCACCTTGAGGCGTTCGGCCGTGTGGCTGCACCTGCTCGTGCTGTGGCCGGTACCCGTGCTGCTCGCCGCGCATATCGTCAAGGCCTACTACTTCTGAGCCATGGCGATGTCGCGCAAGACACTGTGGTGGAGCGGCTGGGGCCTGGCCTCGCTGGCACTGGCCGCCTGGCTGGCGTATGCGATGCTCGAGCCGACCGCGCAGACCGCCTACATGCCTGGCCCGTTGAGCGACGGTCATCACCAGTTCGCGGACGCCTGTCATCTCTGCCATACCGAGCGTTTCGGTGGTGGCGAGGTCTTGCAGCAGGCCTGCATCGACTGCCATGGCGCGGATCGCAAGAAACCACAGGATTCCCATCCGCGCACGAAGTTCGAGGACCCACGCAATGCCGATCGGCTCGAGCGCATCGACGCCCTGCACTGCACGACCTGTCACGTCGAACACCGACCCGAGATCACGGCGCGCGACGGTCTTACGCGGCCAGTCGACGTCTGTGCGACCTGTCATGAGGACATCGCCGAGGACCGGCCGTCCCACGCAGGGCTCGGGTTCGAGACCTGCAAGGATTCGGGCTGCCACAATTTTCACGACAACCGCGATCTCTACACGCGTTTTCTGACCAAACACCTGGACGAACCCGCGATGCTCGATGAACAGGTGCGACCCGCACTCGAGTTCGCGGCGCTGGTGCCAGAGCTGTCGGACTATCCGCACAAGGCATATCCGGTGCGGCTGCTGACCGAATCCGAGATGGATGCGCCGGCGGAATCCGTCGGCGATGCAACGCTGCGCGCACAGTGGCTTGCCTCATCTCACGCGAACGCCGGCGTCAACTGCAGTGCATGTCATGTCTACGCACCTTCGCAGGATCAAGCGGCCGTCTGGCACGAACGCCCGGATCGCAACGGCTGCAAGGCCTGTCACGCGGTTGAGATCGGCGGCCACGGTGCCGGCAAGCATGGCATGCGACTTGCCCACGGACTCGATCCGATGAAGCCGACCGCAGCGCGGCTGCCAATGCAGGCGGATGCGGCCGATCTCAAGCTCGATTGTGTCGCCTGTCATGGCGCACATGACTTCGATACGCGTCACGCGCAGGTCGAGGCGTGTCTTGGCTGTCACGCCGACGAGCACAGTCTCGCCTACCGCAAATCGAAGCACTTCGAATCGTGGCAGGCCGAACTCGCCGGTGACGGGCCGTCCGGCAGTGGTGTGTCCTGTGCCGCCTGTCACATGCCGCGGGTGGATGTCGCAGTGAACGAGTGGATGTCACGTGTCGGGGTGCAACACAACCAGAGTGCGAACCTCTCGCCGAACTCGAAGATGTTGCGTTCGGCCTGCCTGAACTGTCATGGACTTGAATTTTCTCTCGGTTCCCTGGCCGACGGGAAACTGATCACCAATAACTTTCAGGGACGTCCGCAGGGGGTACACGAAACGATGCGACTGGCGCGTGCCGAGAAGGAACGCGCAGACGCCAAGGCTGCCGCTGGTGGAGACGATGGGGAAATGTTCGGGTTCTGAGATGGCGGGCGAATTGCAAGGCCATCGAATCGACCCGTTGCGACACGGTCGCTGTGCCGTCGTCGACACCTGCCGGGTCATCCGGCAGTTCTGCATCTTTACGTGAAACGCGAGGTAACTGAAATGAATGTGAAACGCACGATGCGTCTCGTGACGCTTGCCGCAACCGGAACACTGGCGACCGGCTTTGTCGCCACCGCCGCGGGAGAAGCGATGGTGTCGGTGAAGGCCATGGCCGACGCGCTGCATCTGGTGATGGACTCCGACCGCACCGTCTACACGCGCAAGGTCGTCAACCGGCTGGTCAAGCAGGAGAAGGTCATCAAGGCCACCGAGCATTTCGAGGACGACAAGTCGCTGCCGCTGCCGGCACAGATGTTCCGCTTCGGCTCAGAGCACGCGATGGAAAAGGCCAAGGATATGCCGGACGTGAAGTTCAGCTACTCGCTGCAGTCGCTGTGGCCGATCAACAAGCAGAACTCCCCAAAGACCGACGCCGAAAAGGTCGGACTGAAGTTCGTGGCCGAAAACAAGGGCAAGAACTACTACACGACCGAGGAACTCGGTGGCGTGAAGTACTTCACCGCCGTGTACGCCGACACCGCGGTCGCGCCCGTGTGCTCCGCCTGCCACAACGCCCACCCGGATACGCCGAGGGACGACTTCAAGATCGGCGACGTGATGGGCGGCGTGGTCATCCGCATTCCTGTGGAAGGCTGACAACGTGCGTGCCGCGGGAACGCTCTGCGTGGGCTTGGCAATGCTTGCGTGCGTTCCGCTCCACGCGGAAGAAGATTTTGCCCGGTTCGAGGATCCGCACCTTCAATACGGTCGTGGAATCTGGCTGGACCACTGCGCGACCTGCCACGCCTTCGGCGTGGCGGGCGCGCCGAATCCACGCAGGCCCGGGCAATGGCGTGCGCGATTGGAAAAACCGCTCGGCATGTTGCACGCGCATGCGATCGAAGGGTTCTTCGGCAGTGACGATGCCTACATGCCGCCCCGTGGCGGGAACCCCGATCTGAGCGACCCCGAAGTCATTGCCGCCGTAGACTACATGGCGGCACTGGCGCGTCTTTACTTGTACGAACTGGAGAAACAACCATGACTCCCCAACAGATCAAACTCGTCCAGAGCACCTGGTCGCCCGTGCTGCCGATCGCGGACAAGGCCGCCGCTCTGTTCTACGGCAAGCTTTTTGAACTCGACCCGTCGCTGAAGCCCATGTTCAAGGGCGATATGCGCATGCAGGGCGCGAAGCTCATGAAGATGATCAATACCGCCGTGCTCGGGCTCGACAATCTTGATGCGATTGTCCCGGCGGTGCAGGATCTCGGCCGTCGGCATGTGGACTACGGCGTCACCGACGAACACTACGACACCGTGGGTGCGGCGCTGCTGTGGACCCTTGCGCAGGGACTCGGTCCGGCGTTCACGGCCGAGGTCGAGCAGGCCTGGGCCACGGCCTACGGTGTGCTCGCCACGACCATGAAGGACGCGGCCGCCGCCGCGCAGAAGGCCGCCTGAGGGCGGTGCCGGCGACGCCCGGAGGTGGGATGCCCGGGCGCCGCCAGTGTGTACAATTTCGGATGTTGAAGCGGCGCGTCGCGCCCGCACGAATGTCCAACGATGAGCACTGAACCCGACTGCGATCTACTGGCGCGCTCCGACCTCGGGCGCGAGCTCAACCGCGACGAATGTGAGGCGCTGGCCGGCGCGATGCAGGTCCGCGCGCTCACGGATGGCGAGGTGCTGGTCAGGCAGGGCGAGCGCGACAGCAGCCTGTTTCTGCTGGCCGCCGGTCGGCTCGCGGTCGTCAGCGATGACGATGGCCGCGAGAGCGTGGTGTACCGGATGAAACCCGGCGAGGTGGCCGGCACGCGCGCGTTCGTGGATCAGGCCCCGCGGCGCGCGACGCTGCGTGCGCTGGGTGCGGCGATGGTCTACACCATGCAGCCCGCCTCTTTCGAGGGGCTGGTCATGTCCCATCCGATGGTCGTCTACAAGGTCATGCGCAGCCTGTTCCGGATTGCGCACGAGAACCTCATGCGCATGAACATCGAGTCGCACCACCTCGCCAATTACATCGCGCGCACCGGCGGTCGTCACTGAGAACAGGGTCCACCGCGCGCTTTCCGGAACTGCGGCGATTTGAAGGCGCACCTTTTCCGGCGCGCGATCACCCCATACGGTGCGCGGACCGCACCCTACTCACACCGCAGATGTAGGGTGCGTACCACGCACCGCATGCGGCATTTCAAGCCTTCCGGTGCGACGTGCGCACCTGCGCCGAACTCGATCCCCGGCTCACGGTGCGCAATGCGCACCATGGGGGCGGCAACCCGCTCAACGGTGCGCCGTGCGCACTCGCACTGCACATGTAGGGTGCGTACCACGCACCATTTCCGGCGCGTGATCAATTGACAAGGTGCGCGGTGCGCACCCTACTCACACCACGCACGGTTGCTCCGCCGGGTGTTTGCGCTCCGCAGTCGCGCCGCGTTCAACCCAGTACCAGGGTCGCGGCCAGCGTGATTGAAAGCGCGGCCCAGGCCGGCGCGAGGTGGCGACCGGGCATGCCGGGGGCAACGCTGCTGACCCGCATGGCGGTAGCGCCGAACCCGTGCACGGCCCAGGCCGCGGCCAACCAGCCGGTCGCGGCATCCAGCGATATCACCGCGAGCGTAAAGCTCAGTGCCGTTGTGGCCAGCCCGATCGCGGCATCGCGCAAGCGGGTCGCGTTCAGCGCAAGTCCCAGGTAGAGCAGGGCGGTGGTCCCGGCAATGGCCGCCAGCGTCCGATGATCCAGCCAGTCCGGTGCCAGTCCGGCGCCGAACAAGACCAGTGCGAGCGAAAATCCGATCGCAACCGCTAGTGTGCCGGCCCAGTCGACCGGCGTGTCGAGGCCGAAGTGACTGCCGCTCGGTTTCAAGGTCCAGGCCGAAGCCCGGGTCCGGTTTCGGCGTGTGATGTGGTCCTTCTGTAAACGAACGATCGTGCTATTACGATGCATCAAAAAGGCCGAGTACAACATGGCGGTGCTCCTTTCAGGGGTGGGTCGGGTTCAGGCGCGTGAACGCGCCACGAGGTGGTCGAACGCGGCGCGCGCGCGGGTGGCGACGCCAGATTCCCGCAACAGACGTTTGGAAAAATGATGGGCCAAGTAAATGCCGTTCAGCTCGAAGGCGAACTGGTCGGGGTCGACATCGGCAGCGAACTCACCCCGGTCCACGCAGCCCTGGACCACGCGTGCAATCGATCCGAGCCAAGTACCTTGGGCCGCGGCCAGATAATCGCGTAGCGGACCCGGGCGATCATCCAGCTCCATCGTCGCGCCAACCAGCGGGCAGCCGCCCGGGAAGGCCTCAGCCGTGGCCCAGTCGAGCCAGCGGTCGAACAACGCCTGCAGCCGTCCAAGTCCGGCCGGCACCTTTAGCGCCGGTCGCAGGACTTCAGCGACGAACTGCTCCGCGACATCTTCAAGCACCGCGAGCTGCAGGGCCTGTTTCGAGCCGAAATGCGCGAACAGGCCGCTTTTGGACATCCCGGTCCGGGCTGCCAACTGGCCGATCGAAAGCCCGTCCAGACCCTGGACGCTGGCCAGATCCACGGCCGTGGCCACGATCGCACTGCGCGTTTGTTCGCCCTTGTTCATGTTGCTAATAATAGTACGAACGTTCGATTCGTCAAGAGGCAATCTACAATCACCGTGCGAGGCACCTATTCGCCCACAAGACCGCGAATGACCGGCACGCATCTACCGCCACGCGTGGGCAAAAGGGCCGCAGGAAGAATTGGCTACCATAGGGCGATCCTAATTTGATCAGCGACCTGGAGACGCAACCCGAAATGAACAACAGGGATAAGACGCCGCCATCTGACGACCAGCGATCAGGCGAAACGACAACGGACTCATTCGGCGGAACACACTGCGTTGAGCCCAATTGTGAGTGTGGCTATTTCAAGCCGAAGACCCCCAGTTCTTTTACCTGCAAATGTGGACACCAAAAATCGAGCCATTGGGGCGTGGGCTGAATGCCGGCGTGGCAGTTGTATCTGCGTGGGCATCTGATGCACACAAGCCTTGAACGTATTCACTCTTTCCTAGCTGCGTACCGACCCTGACCATGAAATGCTGGATCTACCGCAGCCGCCCGAAGCCCGGGCTGTACGTCTACCTTGCCGAGCCCGAGGGGTTCGGCGCGATGCCGGCGGAGTTACGGGGGTATGTCGGCTCGCTCGAACTCGCCATGGAGCTGGAGCTGTCGCCGGGCCGGAAGCTGGCGCGCGAGGACATCGAACGTGTGCGGGAGAATCTCGCAGACCACGGCTTTCACATCCAGCTTCCGCCGCGCGACGACGTGCACGATGATCCGACGTCGCCTGCCTGAACCGCGCGCGTGCGACCTGGGGCCCGCCCTGCCGCGGCTGGCCTCCAAGACATGAGCACACCGCCGCGATTCCAGCGCCGGCCCGCAGCCTTCCACGGCGAGCGGCTGTGGATCGCGCCCGAGTGGTCGGCACGCCTCGCGGACGCCGGGATTGGTCCGGGCACGGACTGGGCGACCGTCGAGGGCGACCAGCTGGTATCGCAATCCCCGGCGACCCGCTGTTTCCGAACCACGCTGGCCGATGGTGAGGTCGTCTACTTCAAGCGCTATGTCTACCCGCGCAAGTTCTGGCTCGAGTTCTGGATGCGCGCCGGCAAGGCCGCGGTCGAGGCCTGGGCCTATGACCGTCTGCAAGGACTTGGCGTGCCGTCGCTGGAGGTCATCGCGTTCGGCGAACGTCGCATCTTCGGGATGTTGATCGCGACCTTCGTCGTCACGCGAGGAATCGCAGATACCATCGACCTGAGCGAATTCGCGCTTGAGCATTGGTACCCGCTGCCACGCGTCGAGCGCCGGGCCATCGCTCGTGAGTTGTCCGACGGTTTGGCGAAACAGCTTCGAACCGCACACGCAGGCGGGTTCTTTCACCACGACATCAAGTGGCGCAACGTGCTGGTCCGACAGCGAGAAGGCCACTGGGAGACGATCTGGATCGATGCCCCGCGGGCCTCGCGCATGCGCTTTCGCGAACACCGAGGGGTGGTCGTGGACCTCTCCTGCCTCGGGCGCATGGCCGTGCAGCTGCTGTGCCCCTACGAATGCATGCGTTTCGTGTGCCGCTACCTCGGCCGTGAACGCACCCCGGGCGCCGCAAAGAACCTGTTCCGGGAAGTCCAGGCGCATCTCGATCGCCGCCCGCCGAAACCCCTTGTCCTGCCGCCGCGGCCGGACGACTGACGCCCGACCCAGTTATCGAACTGCGTGCACGGCGGGGGAACGAAGGCGATGGCGGGCTGTTGACGAGTTCACTCAAACAACCGGTCAGCGATCTCCGGGCGGATTGCCGAAGCTGCGGCGGTTGATCACGTAGTCAGAGACCGGTGCGGTGAACGGCAGCAGCAGCATGCCGTCCAGACGATCGACCGAACGCGGATCGCGCAGGCCATTGAGTCCGATCTGCATGCCGTCATGGCCGCCGCGCGGCTGCGCCCGATAGGTGCCGAACAGCCGGTCCCACCACGGCAGGTTGAAACCGAAGTTCGAATTCGTCTCGTCGTCGTCGACCGAATGGTGCACGCGGTGCATGTCGGGTGTGACGACCAGCCAGCGCAGCCAGCGATCCACACCAGCCGGTAGGCGCACGTTGCCGTGATTGAACATCGAGGTCGCGTTCAGAACGACCTCGAAGATCACGACGGCGACCACGGGTGGCCCGATGACCAGGATCGCGGCGAACTTGATCAGCATCGAAACGATGATCTCGAACGGATGAAATCGTCCGCCCGTGGTCACGTCGTAGTCGAGGTCCGCATGATGGACCCGGTGCAGCCGCCACAGCGCCGGAATCGCATGCACCATCACATGTTGCAGCCAGACCACGAAATCCAGCGCCACGACGCTCACGAGGACGGCCATCCATCCGGAAACGCCGAAGTGATTCAGCACGCCCCACGACTGACTTGCCGCGAACGCCGCCACACCAACCGCCGCGGCCGGAAACAGCAGCCGAAGGACCAGCGTGTTCAGCACCACGATGCCGAGGTTAGACGGCCAGCGCCGCCAGCGCGAGAGCGTGAGCGCGCGTCGGGGCGCAAACCATTCCCAGGCCATCATCGCGAGCAGGATGCCGGCGAACGCCGCGAGCCGGATGGCCTTTTCGTGCTCGGCGATGAACTCCGCCACGGGTCCGCCCGCCTCAGGCCGCGTTGCGGATGCGTTCGACCTGGTTGCGCATGAACGCGTAGTACATGACCGGGATCACGACCAGCGTCAGGATCGTCGAAACGAAGATGCCCGAGATCAGCGAAATCGCAAGGCCCTGGAAGATCGGGTCGTCGAGAATGAAAAACGCGCCGAGCATCGCCGCGGCGCCGGTCAGCACGATCGGTTTTGTGCGCACGATGCCTGAACGCAGCACGGCCTTCTCGAACGCGACGCCGGCGCGCACCTGTTCGTTGATGAAATCCACCAGCAGGATCGAGTTGCGCACGATGATGCCGGCGAGCCCGATCATGCCGATCATCGAGGTCGCCGTGAACTGCGCACCGAGCAGCGCGTGCGCAGGCATGACACCGATGACCGTCAGCGGAATCGGCACCATGATGATCACGGGCACGAGATAGGACCGGAACTGCGCGACGACGAGGAGATAGATCAGCAGCATGCCGACCGCATAGGCGATGCCCATGTCGCGGAAGGTCTCATAGGTGACCTGCCACTCGCCGTCCCACTTCATGCCATAGCGATACGGATTCGCCGGCTGACCGAAGAACGACTGCTCGAGCGGCGCGCCGGTCTGCACCGGTGTCTGGCGCAGCTTCGAGAAGATCTCGAACATCCCATACAGCGGACTGTCGGTCTCGCCGGACATGTCGCCTGTCACATACACCACGGGCAGGCCGTCCTTGTGGTGGATGGACTGCTCGCGGATGGACCGACGCACGGTCACGACCTCCGACAGGGGCACCAGCGAACCGTCGTTCGCGCGCACCTTCAGCGCGAGGAAGGTATCCATGCTGGCCTTGTCCTCGATCGAGAACGCGAGCCGGATCGGCACCGCGTACTTGATGTTCTCGCCGTGCAGGAAGCCGATGTCCTCGCCGCCGAGCACGGTCTGCACCGCGCGCGCGATCTGGGTCTGCGTCACACCCAGACGTGCGGCGCGTTCGCGGTCGACGATGACCACGCCGCGCGGCTGCGGTGCCTCGATGCTGTCATCGACGTCGACGATGTCCGGTGTCTGTTCGAACACGCCGCGAACGATTCCGGCGACCTGCATCTGGCCGTCGTAGTCCAGGCCGTAGATCTCGGCGACCAGCGGCGCCATCACCGGTGGCCCGGGCGGAACCTCCACGACCTTGATGCTGGCGCCGTCGACGGCGAGCGGGGTGACGCGTTCGCGGATCTCGCGCGCGATCTCGTGCGAGGTGCGGTCGCGATCATGCTTGTCGACCAGCGTGACCTGGATGTCGCCGACGTTCGCACCGCGGCGCAAATAGTACTGGCGCACCAGACCGTTGAAGCCGATCGGCGAGGCCGTGCCGGTATAGATCTGGAAGTGCGCGACCTCGCGGATCTGTCGCAGTTCCGCACTGACCGCGTCCTGTAGTCGCGCGGTGGTCTCCAGACTGGCGCCCTCGGGCATGTCGAAAACGATCTGCACCTCGGACTTGTTGTCGAATGGCAGCATCTTGAGGATCACCAGCTTGACCAGGGCGAGCGAACTCGCCGCGATGATCAGCACGACAATGACCATGAACAGCTTGCGGCGGCGCTTCTGACCGTGATCCGGATCGAGGAAGGGTCCGACACGTTTCTCGAACAGCCGCACGAGCCAGGCCGGCGCGGCCTCCTCTTCATGCGCATGCCCGCCATGCCCGCCGGCCTTGATCAGCCGGTTCGCAAGCCATGGCGTGATGACGAACGCCACGGCCAGGGAAAGCAGCATGCCCATCGAGGCGTTGATCGGGATCGGGCTCATGTACGGGCCCATGAGCCCGGTGACGAACGCCATCGGCAGCAGGGCCGCGATGACCGTGAACGTGGCGAGAATGGTCGGTCCGCCAACCTCGTCGACCGCGCGCGGAATCATCTCCACGAGATTGCGCGCACCCAGCGCCAGGTGCCGATGCACGTTCTCGACGACGACGATCGCGTCGTCGACGAGGATGCCGATCGAGAAGATCAGCGCGAACAGCGACACGCGGTTCAGCGTGAAGCCCCACGCCCAGGAGGCGAACAGCGTCGCGGCCAGCGTGACGATGATCGCAAACCCAACCACGATCGCCTCGCGCCAGCCCATCGCGAACAGCACCAGCAGCACGACCGACAGCGTCGCGAAGCTCAGCTTCTGGATGAGCTTGCTGGCCTTGTAGTCGGCGGTGGCGCCGTAGTCGCGCGTGATCGTGACCTCGATGCCCTCGGGGATGAACAGGCCCTCGAGCTGTTCGATTCGGTCGATGATGCGTTTGGCGACCTTGACGGCGTTCTCGCCCTCCTTCTTCGCGACGACCAGCGTCACGGCCGGCTGCGTGCCGACATCGGCCGGAATGCCGAACAGTTCGGACGCCGGACCCGTGCCGAATCGCACGTAGGCGTTCGGATCGTCGGTCCCCTCGTGCACGGTCGCGACGTCTTCGAGAAACACCGGCCGTCCCTCGAACACGCCGACCACTAGAGCGGCGACCTCGTCGACCGAGGAGATCAGCTCGCCGGCCTTGATCAGGATTTCGTGGTCGGCGACCGTGACCGAGGTGGTGTCGACCGAGAAGTTCGCGCCGGCCAGCGCATTGCGCAGGTCATTGACGGCGATGCCGTAGCCGGCCAGGCGCGCCGGATCGAGCGCGACCTGGATGACCCGCGGCGGCCCGCCGATGGTGTAGATATCGCGCGTGCCGGGCACGCGCTTGAGTTCGGCCTCCAGCGCATGGGCGACCGCCAGCAGGTCGCGGTTGCCGCGCGTCGCATCGCGCGTCCACAGCGTGGCCGTGATCATGGGCACGTCGTCGATGCCCTTGGGCTTGATCAACGGTTCGCCGACGCCGAGCCCCTGCGGCAGCCAGTCCTGGTTCGAGACGATCTTGTTGTAGAGCCGGACCAGCGCCGAGGTGCGGTCCTCGCCGACCTTGAACTGCACCGTGAACACGACCAGCCCGGCGCGCGAGGTCGAAAACACGTGCTCGATGCCCTTGATCTCCGAGAGCACCTGTTCGCCGGGCGTGGCCAGCAGTTCCTCGACCTCCTTCGCGCTGGCGCCGGGGAACGGCACGAAGATGTTCGCGAAGGTGACGTTGATCTGCGGCTCTTCCTCGCGCGGGGTGATCGCAATGGCAAACGCCCCAAGCAACAGCCCGACCAGGGCCAGCAGGGGCGTGATCTGGGTGGTCAGGAACTGCCGGGCGATGCGCCCGGACAGTCCCATGGGCGTTTCAGCCATCGCGTTTCGCCGCCTTCAGTTGTTCGCGAAGCTGCACGCCGGCGCGGATCGGGTCGGTCGCGACGCGCTCGCCCGACAGCAGGCCGCCGAGCACCTCGATGCGCTCCTCGGTGATCTGCCGGCCCGGGCGCACCTGGCGCAGCGCCAGCGCGCCGTCGTTGCCCTGTACATACACGCCGGTGACCTCGCCGCGATAGGTCAGCGCGCTCCTGGGCACGACCAGCCGCTCCTCGATGCCGACCACGAACGCGACCTTCACGAACATGCCCGGGAACAGCTCGCCGTCGGCCTCGTCGAGATCGAGCCGCACGACGAAGCTGTTCGAGCCTTCGGTCGCGTACGGAAAGATCGTCAGTTTCGACACCGCCAGGCTGCGTCCGCCATCGGTCAGCACCCGCGCCTGCTTCAGCGCCCGCACCGGTTCGATCAGCCGTTGCGGCACCTCGGCGCGCACGCGCAGCTTCTCCAGCGAAAAGCCGGCCATGATCGGCGTGCCCGGGTTCACGCTTTCGCCGACGTTCACATGTCGCTTGGTGACGATGCCGGTGTACGGCGCGCGCACCACCGTGTACTCGACCTGCTCGCGGGCGCGCTTGACGCCGGCCTCGGCGGCCTTCGCGCGTGCCTCGGCGGTCTTCAGCCCAGCGGCGACCTTGTCGAATTCGGCCTGCGACACCACGTCGCGCTGCTTGAGTTCGGCGACCCGCTTGTAGTTGGCTTGTTGCTCGCGCAACACCGCCTGCGCTTCGGCGAGGTCGGCCTCTGCCTTGTTCAGCGCCGCGCGCTGCTCGGTGTCGCGCAGCCGCACGACGATGGCGTCCTTTTCGACGACGTCCTGCACGTCATACAGCACCTCGGCGACCTGTCCCGCGGTCTGCGCCGATATTGTCGCTTCGTGCACGGCCTCGACCACGCCGTCGAGCCGGCGCTCGCGCGCAACGACCTCGACGGTCGCGACCGCGGTTTCGAGCCCGGCGGCGGCCGGTGACGGCGCGGAATCACGGTCATTGGCAAGGGCGGCGACCGCCGCCCCGGCCAGCATCAAAGCCAGTGGGATTGCTTTCATCGCATTCATCCTGAGATTCAATGCACCCATTCTAGGCGTTTATCGCCAGACGGCGAATGATAATTGTCAACGTTGCCCGGGACCTGCTCCACGGCCGCGCGCCACGGCTGGGCCTCGGCCTGTTCGGCCTATTCGGCCTGACGGCACGTCGCCGGATTCCGTGACCCCCGATCGGTTGCGCAACACGCCCCCTCTGCGGCTGACTCTGAACCGCGGAGACGCGGAGCACGCAGAGGAACTTCGTTGCAGCTCCGCAGGTGCGCAACACGCACCGCCTACTGCATTTCAAGCGCCTTCCGGTGCGCGGTGCGCACCCTACGCACACCGCACACATGTAGGGTGCGTACCACGCACCAGTTCCGGCGCGTGATCTTTAGAACACGGTGCGCCGCGGGCACACTTGCTCCCTGAAAATCTCTGTGTCTCTGTGGTTAACCGGCCGCTGGCACCGGTGCGCCGTGCGCACCCTCACACCGCACATGTAGGGTGCGAAAAACGCACCATTTCCGGCGTGTGATCATGGAACACGGTGCGCCGTGGGCACCCTTGCTCCCTGAAAATCTCTGCGACCTCTGCGCCTCTGTGGTTGACCGGCCGCTGGCACCGGTGCGCCATGCGCACCCGCACACCGCACACATGTAGGGTGCGTACCACGCACCATTTCCGGCACGCGATCATTGAACACGGTGCGCGGAATCTCGATCGAAATCCCGCGCCTGCCGATTAGCTGGCGGCTGGCTCCGATGCGAGTAGCGCACCCTCGGCGAGTTCACCCCGAGTCCCGTGCAATCAGCGGCTCCATGGCATGCAGCAGGTTCGCGAACAGATGCGGGTTCTCGGCCTCCTCGCGTGCAAGCAGCGCCTTGAAATACTCGCGCTGGGTCGGCGCGCGAAAACACGCCGGGCACGAATCCGGCACGACCGGCAGGCCGGCTTCGACCGCAAACGCCGCGGTCTGTCGTTCACGCGCATACACCAGTGGCCGGATCACGCGCAGGTCGCCGGCGTTGATCGTGTAGTTCGCCTTCATGGTGCGGAGTTGTCCGCCATGGAACGCGGACATCAGGAAGCTCTCGGCCAGATCATCCAGATGCTGCGCGAGCGCGACCACGCCGTAGCCGTTTTCGCGCGCCACGCGGTAGATGATGCCGCGCTTCATGCGCGCGCAATACGCGCAGAACGAATCCCCTTTCAGCCCCGCTTGCGCCGCCTCAACGATGGGCTGACGCTCGTAGAAATATTCGAGCCCCAGCCCGCCGTAATAGGCCCGCAATGGTGACGGGTCGAAACCCTCGACCATCGGGTCGACGGTGATCACGCCCAGATCGAACCGCACCGGCGCATGCCGTTGCAGATGCAGCAGCACCTGCAGGAGCGAGAGCGAATCCTTGCCGCCGGACACGCCCAGCAGGATGCGGTCGCCGGCGTTGATCATGCGAAAGTCGGCAATCGCCCGGCCCGCCGCGCGCAGCAGGGATTTCGGCGGGCGCGCGGCCGCCGGCCGTTCACTGACGGCCTGCGGGTCGCGTCGTATACTCTGCGCTTCCCGCGTTTTCACCTGATCGGAAGGGTCTTCGGCCATGGACATATTCGTGATTGTGATCGTCGTGCTGCTGATTGTCATCGTCCTGATGGGCGTGAAATCGATCCCGCAGGGCGAGGAATGGACCGTCGAGCGCTTCGGACGCTACACCCGTTCGCTGCGTCCGGGCCTGCAGCTGATCGTGCCGGTCGTCGATCGCATCGGCCGCAAGCTCAACATGATGGAGCAGGTGCTCGACGTGCCGACCCAGGACGTCATCACCCGCGACAACGCCATGGTCTCGGTCGACGGCGTGGTGTTCTACCAGGTGCTGGATGCCGCGCGTGCGGCCTACGAGGTCACGAACCTGGAGCACGCGATCCTGAACCTGACCATGACGAACATCCGTACCGTAATGGGTTCGATGGACCTCGACGAGCTGCTCTCGCAGCGTGACAAGATCAACGCGCAGCTGCTGTCGGTCGTCGACGACGCGACCTCGCCCTGGGGCGTGAAGGTCACCCGCATCGAGATCAAGGACATCACGCCGCCGCGCGATCTGGTCGATGCCATGGCGCGGCAGATGAAGGCCGAGCGCGACAAGCGTGCGCGCATCCTCGAGGCCGAGGGCCTGCGCCAGTCGGAGATCCTCGAGGCCGAGGGTCAGAAGCAGTCGGCGATCCTCGAAGCCGAGGGCCGCAAGGAGGCCGCGTTCCGTGACGCCGAGGCGCGCGAACGACTGGCCGAGGCCGAGGCGAAGGCCACGCTGATGGTCTCGCAGGCGATCGCCAAGGGCGACGTCAACGCCGTGAACTACTTCGTCGCGCAGGGCTACACCCAGGCGCTCAAGGAGATCGGCACCGCGCCGAACCAGAAGGTCGTGCTGATCCCGATCGAGGCATCCAGCCTGATCGGCTCGCTGGCCGGCATCGGCGAGCTGGCGAAAAGCGCGCTGGAGCGTCGCTCCACCGACGCCAAATGATGACCCTCTGGCCGCTCGACTTCTGGGGCTGGTGGATCGTCGGCGCCGCCCTGCTGGTCGTCGAACTCCTCGCTCCGGGCACGTTCTTCCTGTGGCTCGGCATCGCCGCCGGGGTGGTCGGGCTCGTCGTCTGGCTGGTGCCCGCATTCCCCTGGCAGGCGCAACTCGTGCTGTTTGCGGTGCTTACCCTGGCCTCGGTCGTGGCCTGGCGCGCATACCTGCGCCGGCGTCCGATCCAGACCGATCGACCGGCTCTGAACCGTCGCGGCGAGCAGTACATCGGCCGCACAGCCGTGCTCGCCGAACCCATTGCCAACGGGCGCGGCACCCTGAAGCTTGACGACACCGTCTGGCGCATCGCGGGCCCGGACCTCGCCGCCGGCACGCGCGTGCAGGTCGCAGGCGTGGACGGCGCCGTGCTGGTGGTTGTCGGTACCGAATAGTCACCGGCTGCGCGGCGGCAGGCCGCGATCCTGCCACGGGTCACCAATTCCGTCCTTTCGCCGTCGCGGACATTGACCCGGCGGCTGCCCCGTGCTATTGCCTATCGGGTCTCGCAGGTCGCACCGGACCGTGAGGCCGGGCGCCCGCCCGCAATACCAACGATAAATTCCAACCAAGGGTGCAGTGATGAGGAGAGGCGTGTTCAGCATGCTCGCGGCCGTGGCCGCGGGCCTTGCCCTGTGCAGTGCGCGAGCGGACATCGACCCGGCCTATGTCGAGGTTCTGAAAGCCGAGATTCGCGAATTCAATTCCGGCTCGTTCGTCGTCCCCTCGAACTCGGCGGCCTGGGCGCCGGAGCCGGAGGTCAGCAGCGCCGGCACCAGCACGGAGTCGATCAGCGAAGACCAGTTTTCCGAGTATCTGCGCGTGCAGCTGCCCGGCACCTTCATCCTGTACAAGCGCCTGGAACCGGGGCAGAAGGAACAGATCTTCCGCGACTACTTGGCCAACGGCGATCTCGGCAAGGTGCGCGACAGCGTATTCAAGGCGTTCGGCGAGCGCGGACGTTCGCGCCGATCGACGATCATCCGCAACCTTCCCTCGAACTACTGACATGAATACCCATCGCATGATCTCGCGAGGCGTCATCGCGTTCGCCCTTGGTGTCAGCGCCGCATCGATGGCCGGCAACGACAAGCGTCTTGCCTATCCCAACGGCGTGCCGACGGCCGATGAAATCGCCCGACAGGTGTATTACACCAATCATTTTTACGCGTTCCGGAACTTCTCCATTCCGAAGACGACCGGCACCTCGGCCATCCTGATCACCCGCGACGAAACCGGTGACTACACGCGCACGGCCGTCGAGCGGTATCTGAACAACAACTACGACGATGACGATTCCGTGGTCGCACGCGACCTGGCGGTGTTTCTGTCCGGGCGTCTGCGCGGAACCGGCATGCTGGTGACGGACTATGCCGACGACCACAAATCGCAGGACTACATGATCTGGCTGCCGGCACTGCGCAAGATCCGCCGCTTTGCCGAGCCCGCGCACGACGATGCCTGGGGCGGCAGCGTGTTCACCTTCGGCGACGTGTCGCTGCGTGAACCGAAGGATGAAACCCATGAGCTGATTGGCAAAAAGAAGTTCCGCTCCTGTCTCGGCGTGATCACCGAGATCGAAAGCCAGCGCCATATCTATGTTGGCGAAACCCCGCAGCGCAGCTGTCGGCACGTCGGTAAGGAAGTCTACGGTCTGAAAAGTACGACGAAGTTCGAGAACTGGTGGTATGACTACCGCATCAGCTTTGTCGATACGGAGAGCTTTGCGGACTACCGCACGGTCTATTTCAAGAACGGCGAGATGATCAAGGTCATCGATCGCGACTGGGGCGTGGTGAGCCATTCCGGCAAGAACGATCCGCGCGCCCTGTTCTGGAAGACCTGGTACGGCGCGGACCTCGTGAACAATCGCGAAAGCTGGGCGATCGTTCCGCAGAACATCATCGAGTTCGATACCAACAAGTCCAACTCGTTCTGGACGGAATCCACGCTGCGGCGTCTGAGTCAGTAAGCGCCTGCGGCCCGCCGCCGCAGCGCGGCGGGCGGTTCAGGCCTGACCCTGTGCCTCGTGCCGGCGCCGGCAGCGACCGACGCGCCGGTCAGTCGTCATAACCGAACTCACGAAGCAGGTCCCCGGCCACGGCGTTGAAGCGCGCCAGCACCTCGGCGTCGTAGACCGCGCGCCATTTGCCGATCTGGCTGGGGTCGGGCGGTCGATGCGTGACCGCATGGATCGAACGGCGTTGGTCCCGGGGCACCAGTACCCGGCCGTCGCCGCCTCTGATTTCTTCGAGTTCTTCGAGCCTGCGTGCCGCGTTGCGGTGGTAGTCGAGCATCGCCTCGTCGAACGGGAGCACCAGAAAACCCGCAATGCGTTCCAGCATCCGGCGCGTATCGGTGACCAGATCCTCGTAGCGGATCTCCAGATAGGTGCCGGGCACAAGGCGGGCGGCGTGCTGGCGCGCAACTTCGATTCGCTCGCGCCAGAATCGCGCCGCGGCCGCGATGTCGGCGCCGGGGCCGAACGACTTGTCGCGATATGACAACGCGACGTCGCGTCCGTCGCGGACGAGCTGGATGAAGCGCACCTGCGGCAGCAGCTGCTGGATCGCGGTCATGCTGAGCACATGCGACGGCGATTTGTCGCCCCAGCGGCGCTTGCCCATGCGCTGTGCATAGGTCAGAAAGAACGTTTCCACCGCGCCGCGCAGAGTGAACGGGCGCACGCCGGCGAGTCGTTCGCCGAGTTCCGCCGCATCGAAATGCAGGTCGGGCCAGGTGTGCAGGCCCGCGACGATGTCGACGAAGGCCTGCGGATCGGCAGGCCTGAGCGCGATCAGCTTGTGCAGACAGTGCGTCTCGGGCGGGATCGCAAGCTCGGGATGCGCGTCGAGCATCAGCCGCAGCAGCGTCGTGCCCGAGCGCCCGGCGCCGACAATGAACGGCACGGGCAGGTCGTCCGGTTGTTGGCCTTCCACGGTCAATGGTGCGGACTCGCCAAAAGGGCCCGGCTCGGTCGAAAGCCGCGCATGCAACGGGTCATGGGGGTGGGTTCTGCAGCCATGGGTCGGTGCTGGTCAGGGTGATGCGGCTGCTTGTTGCCGCAGGAAGTCCCTGAGCCGGGTATCGATCACGAAACGTCCTTCGCCGATACCGCGCTCGATGTCCTCGTGCGCGAGTAGCTTCGACTCGTAGTAGGCCGTCAACCGTCCATCCTGCTGATCTGCATAGAGCTTCCGCCAGGTTGCCCCCATGCTTGCCGGCAGTTCGGTGTTGCGTGCGTAGGCGGCCCCGCCTTTTTCGATCTTGTTCGAAAACTGCCCATACGAACGCATCGGGAAGTGCAGAATCCCGAGGCCCTGTACGCCGGCCGTGTTCACACCGCGCGGCGCCACAAGAAAATGATTGCCCTGGCCCACTTCGACATCGGCCATTGCGCGGTGCATGACCTTCGGCGGCAGGGGCTGGCCAAGCGAATTGGTTGACCGTGTTTCCCGGTAGATCATGCGTTCGAAAACGCTGCCTTCGGACTCCGGCCGCGGCAGGAAATCCCCGCGCCAGGCCGCGATCGAGCCAATCTCCGGCGGTACGCTCGCAAGCATGTCCTTGAGATTGCCGGCCGGCGGCCACCAGAATTCGTCGGCATCGCTGTTGATCACCCAGTCGGCGGCAAACTCGGTGCATGCGAGGCGGGCCATGCGCGTGACCCAGCGCGCCTGGGCGTAGTTGTCGTCGGTTTCGCGAATGACGTACAGAAGGCCCCTGGACTGGAAGTCCATCAGCACGTCGAGGGTGCCGTCCACGGAGAGGTTGTCGGTCGCGACGATGAAATCGACGCCCCGATTCAGGTGATAGAGGATGTTCTCCCGAATGATGTCGGCTTCGTCGCGAACCAGCAGGGTCATCACGAGTTTCATGGACGCCTCGTTCGTGCGGGGGCGATCACGCGCAAACCGCCCGACATTCAGCCGCCTGCGCTGCTGCAGGCCTGGATGTCCGCGTAGTGCGTGGCACCCAGGATGCATGCGGCCTGTGTTTCGCCCATGGACTGCTGACACACCACGCTGAGCGTGCGCGGTTGCGGCGCGAACGCACTGGTCTGGCCAGCCGCTTCGCGCAGACCGACGATGTGCGCGGCCACCGCGTCGCAGCGTGCCTCGCCGAGTCCAGCCGACGGCGCGCAGCCGCAGAGCGGGAGCGCGGCTGCAAGGATCAATAGCGGGCGAAAGCCAAGCATGTGTGCGCTGTGGGGTCGATCAACAGCCGGCATGATACCGTGCTGCCCCGACCGCGCCGCGCCGCTTGCGGCCGCCCCGAATTGCCTGCGCTGGATTTCACGATGAATCGACAGAACCTCGCCGCCTTCGTCCTGCTCGCCGCCTCGGCCGCGCTGCTCTGGTGGGTGTTCGGCGAGCACGCCCCGGCGCCCTCCGGACCAACGGCCGGCACGCCCGCCAGCGCCAACCGCTATGCGCCACGCGACTGGGAGCAGCCGGTCCGCGAGGCGCTGAACATCTCGCTGTTCACGTTCCGCGACCGCAATCGCGACGGCGTCTACGACACCGGCGACCTGCCCATGGCCATGATCGACGTGGATCTGCTGCCCCAGGGTGGCACGGACCCGACGCTTGCCACACAGTCGAACATCAATGGCTACGCGAACTTCGAGATGCATCGAGACGACCCGCAGCGTGCCATCCACGATGCCGACCGCGACTACCTGTGGCGCGTGGCGGTGCCGCCCGGTTGGTCGGCCACCTCCGGCAATGCCGAGCAGCGCATCCACTTCCGCGAAATGCCCGGCGCGCCGACCGGCCTGATCGCCGCTCCGCCGCCGCAGTGGGTGGGGCTGGCGGCCGACCTGGAGATCCGCTGGCAGGTCGACCCCGCGGCGGGCGACCTGGCACAGATCCGCGTCGAGGCCAGCGGGCCTGACGACCAGACCCAGGCCCTGGCCGTGCGGCCGGACGGCACGCTGCGCCTGCCGGCCGTGCCGGGCCGCTGGCGCTTGCGCGCCGTGCAGGGCACGACCGGCGCGGCCGATGAGCGCGAATTCAGCGTCGGCGAGGCGCCGGTCGAACTGGCACCCATGCGCTTTGCAACCGATCCGCCGGCCGCGCTGCCACGGGTCGTCACCGAGGACTTCGAGTGGCTCACCCGTTCGATCATCGACAAGCTGCCGAACCGGCATCTGGGGCTCGACTGGGACTACCTCATCGCGGTCGACAACCAGTACTACCGCGGTCCGGGCTACGTGAACGGCCTGATGAGCGGCCATGTGGTCGGCTACAACAGCTCTGGACATCCGGTCACGGTCAGCGCCCGCCCCGGCGAAAAATTCGATTTCGTGCGCGGATTCTTCGCCGTTGCCTGGCCGCAGGCGCACGGCGAATGGCTGGATGTCGAGGCATGGCGCGATGGCGCGCTGGTCGCCCGGCACGCGCTCAGGCTTTCCTACCTCGGCCCGGTGCAGTTCGAGGCCGAACTGCGCGGTATCGACCGTCTGACCCTCACGGCACGTCACTACTGGCAGTTCGTCGCCGATGACCTGGTGTTCCGACTCGCCGAACACTGAAACGGCGGCAAGCGCGTGAGGTTCGCGCCGGCCGCGCTGTCCGCAGGCCTTGCGCTGGCCGCAGGGTGCGGTCGCCCGCCGCCGGCGGTCGAGATACGATTGGACGGAGTGCCCGATCTCTCCCAGCATGACCCGGCGCTCGGCGACGCCGCCCGAGCGGAAAACCTGTGCGCGCCGGTCGCGGTTTCCGATTCCCTCGCCTGGCTGGCCGGCGATACCGACCGCGCGCGCCAGATCGCGCTGGCCCGCCGGCTGGCCGACCTCATGGGCACGAGTCCGCACGCCGGCACGCCGCCGGCCGGGCTGGTGGCGGGCGTGGAGCGTCATCTGCGCGAAGTCGGCACCCCCATCGCACGTCTGGAGTACGCCGGTTTCCGGCCGGTCGCCACGCGCCATCGATCGAGGGCGGTCCTAGGTCTGGACTGGATCGTCGCGGGGCTCGGTCCACGCCGCGCCGTGTGGCTGAACGTCGGCTGGTATCGCAGCCCCTCGCCGGGCTACTACCGGCGGATCGGCGGGCACTGGGTCGTGGCGGTCGGCTACCGCGACGGCCGGCTCGCAATCCACGATCCGGGGCCGTGGGCGGATGCCGGCGCCGACCCGCAGACACTCAAGGCACGCGAGCTGCGCGCGCTCGTGTTCGAGTTCGAGGGCAGCTTCGACTATCCCGGTCCGCTGCTGATTGAACTGCGAAATGCGCGCACCCCCACCCCGGGCGTGCGTGCGTTCATCGACGGCGCGGTGTTGCTGGAGACGGCGGAACGCCCGCCGTAGGCGCAGGCCCCTGTCAGCCTGCGCGGCGGCCCGGGTGGCCTGCGATTGTTCAGCGAGGAAAGTGTTCGGCCGCGTTGTGAGCGGGATGGTGTGTCAACGGCCGACAACGCCCGCGTGAGCACCCGCGGACATTCGATTGGACTGTCTGTTCATTGGGTCGCCTGCCGGCGCGGCGATTGCTCGCGAAGGGCCGGCTGCGTTCTGCAGCAGGGTGATCCGCGGTTCGAGCCACGGCGAGCAAGCTCGCGGTCAGTTGTCATTGATCAGCGACAGAAACTCCTCGTACTTGCCGGTCGGGCCGCGTTCGATCTGCTCGACGGTCTTGATCTGTACCTGATACGGATATCCGAGTGCGGCCTGTACAAGTTCGGCTGCGCTGGTGCTTTCTTCTGCACTGAGTGGTCGCGAGGTGACCACGCGCAGCTCGATGCTGTCCAAAGCCGTCTGTACATACTGAAACTGAACGATCGCCTCGATCGCCGAGAGCTTGCCCAGCGAGCCGGGCCAGAAGCGGTGCCCGTCCGGCGTGCGCGCGTAGTTGCGCACGCGGCCCATGACCCTGGCGATCACCGGCGCGCCACGCCCGCACGCGCAGGGTTCGCCGACGGTTGCGTAGTCACCGAGGTCGTAGCGCAGCAGCGGCATCGCGAGGTTGTGCAGCGAGCTGAGAACGACGCGGCCGGTTTCGCCCGCGGCGCACGGTTCGCCGTCGTCGCGAATGATCTCCACGCAGACCGTTTCGGCCTGCACGTGCAGGCGGCCGTGCTCCGGGCAGTCCTGCGCGATATGCCCGGTTTCGTTGGCCGAATACATGTCCGCGCAACGGATGTTCCACGCCCCTTGCAGCCGTTGTTCGAGTTCGGCATCCAGCGGTTCGGACATGAAGCGGATTTCGCGCAGCGACCGCGGTCGACCCGTCGCACCCATCGCGTCCAGCAGTGCCGCCGCGATGCTCGGGTAGGTCAGCAGGTAGACGGGGTCCACGCGGTGCAGCCAGCGGGCCAGCACTTCGGGCGGATGCGCCATGTGAATCGCGCTGCCCGGTGACGAGGTGTACAGCGCCTTGACCGGCCAGCCCCAGTCGCGCATCGCCACGCCGTTCGGGTCACGGCCCTCGGGCGGCAGGAAGCGAATCGCGCCCATGCGTTTGGAGAAATCGCGCTTCCAGGCGAGATGATCGCGAATCGTTAGCGCGCCCCAGTTGCGGCCGGTGACGGCGGTGCTCAGCGTCTCGACGGGGATGCCGGTGGAGCCGGACGTCCTGACGGGCTGCGCCGGGGCGTGATGCGGCGGCAGCCGTGCCGTGCGCAGGCGATCGCGGTGCTGGTGCAGGTCCGGCTTGGTCAGCAACGGCAGCGAGCGCCACGTCGACCAGAAATCCGCCTTCGGACCTTGTAACCGCTTCAGGCCATCGAGCCATCGCGGGTCGGACTTGTAGAACTCGACATTCGCGGTCGCCCAGCCGAGCAGCAGTTGCAGCTGCGCCGCCCAGCCGGTTTCGATCTCGTCGCGCGACCACCACTGCGAGTCCACCAGACCGTCGACGAGCTTGCGCAGCCCTGCGGGCTGGCGCGCGATGGCCGGCGGCCAGGCCAGGAACGGGGAGAGTGCGCGCAGTGGTTTCTTCGCGGCCATGGCCGGCAAGGGTATTCCAGAACCACTGCCCGACGCAGTCCGGCAGGGCCGGGCGGCCCTGTCCATGGTCTCGCCGCTGCCTGCATCACTTCGAAGGTCGAACCCTTGCGCGTCATCACGGCGGCCGACGCGCTACCATGGCGCAGCGCCGTCTGATCGGGCTGCGACGTTCAGCGCCCGTCGCTGGTTCGGCGACCTGTTTCGATGCTGGCGGCCAATGGGAATGAAGGAGGTCTCATGCTGTTTCTGATCCTCGGCCTGCTGTCCGCGATCGCGGGCGTCTACGCCTTCAGCCATCGCTCGGCCACGGGCCGGCTATGGCGGCTCGCCTATCGGCTGCGCTATGCGCTGATCGTGGTTGGCATCGCGCTTTTGGCGTCGCGTTCGTTCGTGTACGTCGGCGCGAACGAGGCTGGCCATCTGAATCTCGTTTATTTTGGCAGCGATCTCCCGCCCGGACGCATCATCGCCCTGCGTGGCGAGAAGGGCCCGCAGGCGCGCCTGCTACCGCCCGGCTTCCATTTCATCCCGCTGGTGCGCGTGCTCTATGACGTGGAATTCGCCTCGGTCGTCGAGGTCAAGGAAGGGCAGTACGCGCTGCTGCTCGCGCGCGACGGACAGCCACTGCGCGAGTCGCAGTTCCTGGCCGATCCCTGGCCCGAGGATCAGGTCGAAAAGATGCTCGATGCCGAGCATTTTCTCAGTGAGGGTCGTGGTCAGAAAGGCCCGCAGCTCACGGTGCTGCGACCGGGCCGCTACCGCCTGAACCGCTATCTGTTCGACGTGCAGTTCCAGGACGCGCTCGATGTGCCGACCGGCCATGTCGCGGTCGTGCGCTCGAACGTGCAGACCACGGCGGACTGCCCGGCGCCGGACGACGTCGGCAGCGGTACTGACACGCGCGTTGCGACACCGATCGTGCCGAAGGGCTGCATCGGCGTTTGGGCCGAGCCGATCCGCCCCGGCCGTTACTACCTCAACGCCCGTGCGTTCGTGACGACCATCATCCCCACGCGCGTGCAGACCTGGACCTACAAGGGCGGCTACACGCAGCGAGCGATCAACCTGCGCGTGAACGACAACGGCACGATCGAACAGGTCGAGTCGTCGACCGAGGAAAGCATGCCCAAGGACGCCGCGGACCGCGCCATCTTCGTACGTGTCGAGGGTTGTTTTGCTTCTGTTGTTTGATACCTATATCTACTTAATTAAATCAATTAGATAGGTAGACAAATAGATGATGGCCTCCTAGCCTATGGTAATCCGAGTGCCGGTGCTGCTCGGGATGTTCCTGGGTGGGCCAGAGAGGTTACGTAGGCGAAATGCAGTCAATTACGGCGAGCCCTCGTAGGCGGTTTGTTTGGGGCCACCGATGCCGGGGGTATCCCGGTCAGCGGGTCGCACCGGCAGACACGCTAATCCATCGACAAACTCGTGCTTGGTGCGCGGCGGATCGGCGGACGCTAGGTGCGCAGCGGTCGAGTCGGAATCTTGATCTAGTCCCGTTGGCTCAAGTCAGCCAACAACACCGTGCTGTTCGGTCGTGGGTTTCAGGGTGAGACTGGTTTGGGCCACCGACGATTTCCGAGTCGGCGGATTGTCGTATCCGGGGTTTCCAATCCTGCTCGACCGGGACATGCGTTCGGTAGAGTCGGCCTGCGATTTTTTGATCTACCATTGCCTGAGTCGCGGCCGAGTCCAATCCGAGAAGTCGTGGCGGCCCTATGGTCAAGCGATGTACGACTATTTTGGCTTTCTGGAAGCTCGTAACCTGGACTATCGCGACTGCCTCTACGACAACAATCATTCCATCGTCGCTACCTATCGGGACTGGTCAATTCGCCAAGGCCTGTCACCCACTACCGTAAATTACCGCCTCCGATTGATCCTGCAGTTCTATCGATACGCATTCCAGGTGGGGTGGGTATCGCGAGTACCTTACGATATTGACGAGGTTATAGTCCCTCGACGCAAAGATTTCTATGCCCATTTCCGCAAGTCCGCTCCGACCCGAGGAACACCGAGCGTCCTAATGCGTGAGACGCGTCCGTTGCTCAGGCTCCTATCGATGGACCAGATTCGAAGCCTAATGGAAGGCACGATGCATCACCCTACCCTGAATCTTATCTTGCGGCTGGAGATACAGACCGGTCTCCGAAAAGAGGAGGCGCTTAGTTTCCCCGCCTCTTCTGTGATCAATCCAGCGCACGACCGCAGGACATTAATCCCCGTCGAATTAAATCCGCGAGAAATGTCGGTCAAAGGAGACAGAGCGCGCCGAATCGACGTGCCTTGGTCGCTGATGGATCGTCTCTGGCAATACAAACTGCACGAACGTCAGGCAAGACTCGATCAGAGCGGAACCATGGAATGTAAACCGCTGTTCATTACTAGATTCGGCCACCCCTACAGTGTCAACTCGCAGTCAATCAACGCGCAAATAAAGAGGCATCTAGGTTTTGTATACCAGCACATGTTGCGCCACTCCTACGCGACCTACACATTGATCAGTATGAAGCAACACATGGATGTCGGGAACGCGTTGATGTACCTCCGCGATAGGTTGGGGCATGCTAGTGTAACGACCACCGAAATTTATCTGCACTATGTCGACATGATTGAGGATCGAGTTCTAGCGGCGTTTCAGGAAGAGATAGACCGGCTCTGATGTCGAAACGAAAACGATTTGACGTAGCTCTGGGGGAATCCGCTCGAGGAACCGACTTCGCATCATCTGCTACGCGTCCTATTCGGTGGCAGGACAACCCACGGGATACGGTCATAACTATCGAAAATCGAACGTGCCGTATTCGCCAATTGTCATTTGCCGCCTGGTATGACGGCCACATTGATGATGTTACGAGGGCGTGTCAGCAAATCATCCACGCGATGCTTAACGAAACCACTTTACAAGCCACTACCGTAGCGAGTTATTGGGCGGTTGGCCTGAAGTCGTTTCTGCCGTTCTGTCAGATGTGGTCATCCTTGCTCGGGCACCCTTTGACACTAGTCGACATAAACTGCGACCTGATCGACTCTTACGTGGCCGCTCTCCGCAATACGGCTTATAAACCTTCTGCGTTGAGAAAGCGCTATTCATCCACTAAAACCGTTCTCGAGCGTATGGCCGCCAACGGGTGGATCCGCCGAGAGGGTCTCTTTCCCGACAATCCGTTTCCGGGCGCGAGACGCGCCGAAAAGGGTGCAACGCCGCTCTCAGACGCTGAGCGCAGACGGCTGACTCAATGCTTAAAGGAGGATTTGGTCGAGATTCAAAAACGCGAAGGAGCGCTGAACGCTGATGACCTTGTTGTGTGTATGCTTGCGATCAGCCTGCGGAGCGGCCTAAATCCAACCTCCCTGATCGAGCTTTCTACCGACTGCATTCGGGCGCATCCACTGAAAACCAGTCGCCGACTGCTGGTTAGTGTAAAACGCAGGGGTGGCGGTCCGCAGGTTCAGGCTCTGCGGTATTGCGAGTCTGTCGAAACATCCAAGACGATTTTGCCGGATGTAGTGACTATTATCGAAATGATCATCGCCCGCAACGCACATCTGCGCGCGGACGCTCGACTTGCGAATCAATTGTTCGTATGCGAGTCAAGAAAGCGCGGTATGCTCGGAGAAAAAAAAGTAATCTCATATACGACGATTGCAAAAATTATCCCTGCGTTTGTCGCTCGACATAGTTTGCTGGACGACTCTGGACGCTTCTTAGCGTTGAATTTTATGCGGCTGCGAAAAACCTACATCAATAGAGTTTGGGTTTTGTCCGATGGAGATCCAATCGTTACAGCGCGCCTGGGAAATCACTCCGCCAGGATCAGCAACGACCACTACTTGGAGGCACCGCCAGTGGCCGAGCAGAACTTCAGGCTCCTCGGACAGGTGTTGGCCGCGGATCTCGCGGGTGAACATGTGCTTTCGACCAGCACAGCCCAGACACCCGTCGCGCGGTGTCGCCACAACCTAGGCCTGAGCAGCACACAATATTGCGACGACTTCATGAGTTGCGTCCGATGTAAGTCTTTCGTGATCACAGTAGATGATCTGTATCGACTCTACAGTTTTTATTGGCTTCTAGTGCGGGAGCGCGCAAGACTTGGCGCGAGGCGGTGGTCCCGCTACTACGCCGCCGTCATAAGACTGATCGACCGGGATATCGAGCCGCAGTTTAGCCCGGTAGCCGTCCAGGCAGCCAAGGAACGAGCCAAAGTCAATCCGCACCCGTTTTGGCGAAGCCGCGAGCAACTGGAAGCCGTGCCGTGAGTGCTTTGCGGCCCCACTTAGCTTCCGACCGAGTGCCGGTGGCGGACCAACATGAGATGCGACAGGTAGAGTTTGGGGCGCTATCGACCGATACGGTTAGGCTGCTGCCGGTTACCTGGCACTTGGGGGAAGAAGGCGAATACCGGGTAATCAGTCGATACGGCGACGACGTCTGGGAATGGCCCAAGGCCGGGAGCTTCGATAAATTCAGCGAACCTCAACGTAGGATCTCGTTTGTCGGCACGCCGGAGGCGCTTAAGGATTCCTTCAAGGAGCTATTCTGGCGGTACCTGCGTAGCGATAAGCCTCAGGGCCAATCCCTTTTTGGGATGCACCGGTCCATGGCGCAATTTCTGGAGTATCTGTCGTCGCTAGGGATCACGAACTTGGCCGACACTACGCCAATTCACTGTCTGAGTTATGTGAACCATTGCAAATCGCTTCCAGTTTCCGGGGGAAAAAACAGGGGACAGCCACGGAAACCCCGGTATTTGGCACTATTGTTTGGCGCTGTGGAAAAGCTTCAGAAGCATGCCGCGGGTACTCCCTTTGCGTTCCCGCACCCTTGGCCAGACGCAACAGCTTGTTATCTTGCCGGTATGTCGTGGAAGGGTGGACTCGAAGCCGGCACTGCCGTAATTCCCGACTATGCTTGGAGGAAGTTGTTTCAGGCGGCGCGCGAACGGCTAGAGATTGCGAGCTACCTGTTGGAATTGATGCAACAAGTTGAGGACCTGCGAGCGGATTGGCGCGAACGCGGGTTCAATTCCACTAGTATTCGGGGGGCAGTGTGCCGGTTCCTATCAGAGGCCGGATTCGAGGGATCCGTGCGCGATCTTGGCCAAGCCCGCGGGGAGTTGCGAGATGCGGCGATAATAGTGATTCTATCGCTATCAGGGATTCGCGCGCATGAACTGCGCAACCTGCGAAACAACGCGTGGCGTCGTGAAATCCGCGACGACGGTGTATATTACTGGATGCGCTCACGATCCGATAAAACGGGAATCGGCGAAACTGAATGGATGATTCCTGAAATAGTTACAACGGCACTGGATGTAGCGCAGCGGGTAGCTCAGCCGCTTCAAGAAAGGTTGTCAAGTAAGTTAGAAGAATTGGAAGATCCTTGCTGTCTCGATGCACTTAACATTCGCGCGGACGTGGACCGCCTTTTTTTGGCAAACAATACTGGAGCTGGAAACACTGTCGCCGCAGTGCATGAGTACACCATGCAATACGCGATCAGACGGTTCGCCGCCAGACGCGGGATCAATTGGGACTTCGCGCCGCATCAGTTTCGTCGCACGTTTGCCGTATACGTTGCGCGGTCAAAGCTGGGTGATCTCCGATACTTGCGCGACCACATGCAGCACTGGTCTATGGATATGACTTGGATCTATGCGCGCAATAGCAAACAGGATCCAGAGTTGTTTGCCGAAATTGACTTGGCAATAGCGGATCACTCAATAGAAGTCATCGCGCATTGGCTCGACGAGGAGACCCTGCTCTCGGGTGGGGCCGCGGGTAACATTCGTGCGTTTCGATCAAAGGACGACAAGTTGCGTGTCTACCACACTCGCCGAGAAATGGCGAAGACGATCTCCGAAAGTGTTTACCTTAGAGCGACGGGGGCTGCATGGTGCACGGCGGACGATGGTGGCTGCGGAGGCCGAGGCGCAGTAGAGCGTACGCTCTGTGGTGGATGCTCAAATGCCGTGATAGATGACAAAAAAATACCCTATTGGCGTGGGGTATATCAGCAGCAGCTCGAACTGCGTCAGATCAACGACATAGGGGATGCGGCGCGACGACGAGTCGAGCGAGATTTGCGGCGTTGCGAGCAGGTGTTAACGGATCTGGGCGTGTTGAGCGTCATTGAGTAGGTTCTCGGCCCTGCTCATGACGATTGAACGAAATCGAACTCAGCACCGGCTGGAGATGGCTCTATACCGGATCCAGCGCGGCCGGGGCCGAATCGTGAAGGGCGATGCCAAGCTGACGTTCGCCAATGTGGCGCGTGAGGCCGAGGTTTCAACTGCGACGATCCACAATCGATATCCGGAGGTGGCGGAGAAAATCCGGGCGGCCCAAGGCCGGACCAGTCGAGCCCTAAGGGATCAGAAGAACGAACAGCTTAGGGTGGCGCGCGCTACAATAGTGAGACTCCGGAAGGAGTTGCGCGATTCGAATAATGACGCAGCGTCCTTGGCGTCGATCAACCGAACCTTGGAACTGGAGATTCGGCGTTTGAGGGCTGTCATGACTGGTGGCGGGGTTGCAACCGGAAAGTATAACTAGCTCGGAATTGCCGGAGCACGACAA
This sequence comes from Chromatiales bacterium, assembly GCA_020445605.1. Taxonomy (NCBI): domain Bacteria; kingdom Pseudomonadati; phylum Pseudomonadota; class Gammaproteobacteria; order Chromatiales; species Chromatiales bacterium. The sequence goes on along the minus strand of JAGRGH010000032.1, from coordinate 120,637 downwards.
CAATGCTGGACCTTACCGGTAGCTGCAAGGATATGGCGGGCACACGATGAGTCAAGATTTACGGCAATACCTTGTTTTTTTCCGTGTGGCGCGATGTTTTCAGCACTGCGGGTCAGTGTCCACCCAAAGGACTCGCGAACTTACCATTGAGGATTTTTGCTGGTGTTTTCACCGATCGCGTCACTTGGTGGGTGGCCATCGCTTCGAGGCTTCTGGGAATCTCTGAAAATTCTGAGTTTCCCGCGGCGTACGGAGGTGCTGACCCTCTATGACGTTGTGGAAAAGACAGCAAGAAAAGAGTAATGAAGGCTTGTGGAGCTACGGCGGATTAAGAAATCTTCACAGTCAAGTTCTGGAGCGTGCTCTGGTACCTGGCCATGTGGGTGGACCAGAACCTGATCCTGTCCATGTACCCGGACGTGAACGTGTTCCTGCAGATCTTCGCCAACCCCGGCGAGCACGACGCTAAACGCATGCTGCTCAACATGATCACGACCAGCCTCTACCTGGGGTTGCCCCTGCTTTGGACGGGCATGATGGGCTGGGCGGGCCTGAAGGTGGGGCGGTCCCTCGAGGTCGCGACCAGCGCGATGCGGAATCCCGCTCAGGACGCCGGCCGTCAGGGCGGGGCCATCGGTAAGGCTGCCCTGTCGAAAGGAATCCGGAAATAGAGAGTCGGGGGAGCCTAATCAGGCTTGTAGATACCGGCCGGATCGGTTCCGTCGTCGAACTTGCCAGTCCTGTAGTTGAGGAGGCCGCCCCGGACGGAGCTGCTGAGCTCGTCGTCCGCCGGCGTCGTCTCGGCGGCGCCGGCCAGAAAGCGGACCGCAGCCAACAGCGCTCCGACGCCCGCGCCGATCGTCGCGATCGTGAGCCTGCCGCTTGCTTTCAATACTCTCTTCACCGCATTCGCTTCCTGACTGGTGAACCGGTCCGGGCCGGCACGGGCGCTTGTCATCAGTGACAGTCTACGCCGGGCCCCGTTTCAGGAATACCTGCGTCCAACCTACTGAACTTCCGTCATTTCTTCGCGCCAACCCGACGATTTCCTCAATTTTGGCTGGTTCAACCCGCCCACTTCTACTAGCATGAGGCCTAGTGTAGCCGTACCAATTGGACAATTCGCTCCTTTATGGGTTTCGAGCCTGGTCCAGCGGCAAAGGCCTGCCGGGTTTGCGTCAGGGGAAACAAGTAGATGGTTGAAGACCGATGGCTCTCGGTCGACGAGATTGCCCTGTACCTCGGGATCAAGCGGGACACCGTGTACAAGTGGATCGACCGCAAGAACATGCCTGCCCACAAGGTTGGGCGGCTGTGGAAATTCAGAAAGGACGAAGTCGATCAATGGGTCCGCGGCGGCGGAAGTGGCAATTCGAGAACGAGCGGTGAATCTGCCGATGAGCGGGGGGGCTGAAGGTGGACGTCTTTGACCTTAGGGACCGCTTGGTATCGGACTACCAGAGCTACACGCGAAGCTTTATCAAGATTCGCGATACGCGCGTCAGTGACTTCGTTGACAACGTTCTGAACAAAGAGGGCTTTTGGCCTGAGCCGCTTCTTCAACTCAACCCGACGTTCCATCCCGGTGGCACGATAGATGAGCTGGTCGAGCAGGGAGTTCTGCATAAGGAATGTTCCCGAATCTTCCGAATCGACAAATCGGATACGGATCACGTCGGAAAGCAGCTGCTGCTCCATGAACACCAACGCGAGGCAATCCTCAAGGCCAACCAGGGCCAGTCATACGTTTTGACCAGCGGTACGGGTTCAGGTAAGAGCCTGACCTACATCGTCCCCATCGTTGACCATATCCTACGCAAAAGGTCCGGCGGCGGTATAAAGGCGATCATCGTCTATCCGATGAACGCATTGGCGAATAGCCAGGACGAGGAACTCAAGAAATTCCTCGACAAAGGTTATGCAGAGGGTCAATCGCCGGTTCGTTTTGCGCGATATACGGGCCAGGAGAAGGGCGACGCGCGCGAGGCGATTCGTAGCAATCCTCCGGACATCCTGCTCACGAACTACATGATGCTCGAGCTTCTCCTTACGCGGGCAGAAGACCGGGAACTCGTGCGTGCAGCACAGGGGCTTCAGTTTCTCGTCTTTGATGAGCTACATACCTATCGTGGGCGCCAGGGTGCTGATGTAGCACTACTCATTCGGCGCTGTCGCGAGGCATTCGGTGGGCACGATATTACGTGCATTGGCACTTCTGCCACGATGGCCAGTGGTGGCACAAGTGATGAGCAGCAGCGCGAGGTTGCAAAGGTCGCGCAGTCGCTGTTTGGCGTGCCGTTTGATCCAGAGCAGATTATCGGCGAGACGCTCGAACGAGCCACGCCGGAGATCGAGCTTTCCGAGTCTGTGGTCGAGACGATCAGGAACACAATGGAGGCAAAGGAGGAGCCGCCTACAGACTACGAATCCTTCCGCATACACGCGCTCGCGTCATGGATCGAATCAACGTTTGGCGTACGGGAGGAGGTCGGTACATGCCGCCTCCTGAGGCAACTTCCCCGAAGGCTAAAGGGCGAGCACATTGATGGGCAGGAGAGCGCCTCGGACGAACTCGCGGCCCTCACCGGTGTGGCGCCGGAAGACTGCGCCGACGTTCTGCGGAAATGGCTGCTTCATGGCTCGTCGCTTCGCCGTAGTGAGTCAAGCCGCTTCCCGATCTTTGCCTTTCGGCTTCATCAGTTCTTCACGCGCGGCGATACGGTCTGGGCTTCAATTGAGCCTGAAGCCCAACGGCATTTGGAGATTGCCAAGAAAGCCGCAAAGCCCGGCGAGCCCGAGAAGCCGCTATACCCGTTGGTGTTCTGTCGCCATTGCGGAACGGCCTACTACCGCGTGCGAATTGTGGAAGACGAGCATGGCCAGCTCTTGTTTCCCAGAGAGGATCGGCGTGAGGAGGATGACGACGGTAGTACGGACGCCTATCTGTATGTCTCCCAGGAATCTCCCTGGCCACGTGGCGATGAGCAGGCCCGCCCGGCGCGTGTGCCGGACTATCTCAAGGAGACGACGGCACAGGGAATCGAACGCATCCGACCCGATGCGCGCAAGGACGTCCCTGAAGCTGTATTCGTCGACGCGTCGGGCAGGCTCACCGCCGAAGGCAATGGCATCGACGCGGCGCTGATCCATCGCAACTTCCTTTTCTGTCTCGAACCGTCATGCGGTGTCGCTTATACCAAGAGCCAGAGATCTGAGCGCAACAAGCTGGCTACGCTCGGTGTGGACAACAGAAGCACGGCGACCACGATTCTGGCCGTTCGGTCCCTCATCGAGCTGCAGGGTGACCGGGACCTGCGCCCAGAAGCTCGCAAGCTACTTAGCTTCACAGACAACCGACAGGACGCATCTCTGCAGGCGGGGCACTTCAACGACTTCGTCCAGGTCGCGCTGTTGCGCTCGGCACTCCACCGTGCAACGGAGAAGACGCATACAGTCGGCCTTCGCCACGGCGTTCTTTCACGATCTGTCTTCGAGGCGATGGAGCTCGAATTTGCAGAGTACGCGGCAGATCCGGATGTCCGCGGCCCAGCCAGGCAGGCAACGCACGACGCCCTGCGGCGCGTAATTGAATATTTCCTGTATCGAGATCTGGAAAGAGGCTGGCGAGTCACTGCTCCGAATCTGGAAGACTGTGGACTCCTTCGCTTCGAGTACGAGGGACTCTTGGGGGAAGAGAGCCTGCTCACCGAGGCTGAACTATGGGAAGCGGGCTTCTCCATGCGCGAAGGGCGGGCCGCGCAACGGTTCGTAGAAGCTCCGGCGGCGTTGCAGCTGGCCCCTGCGGAAATCCGCGAGGAGTTGCTTCGTACCTTGCTGGACGTGATGCGGCGCTCGCTTGCCGTCAAAGTCGATGTGCTGGATCCGCAAAAGCAGCACGAGCTCGTAGAGCAAACCAAGCCGAGATTGCTTGAAGGTACCGTTTGGTATCTGGAGGATGAGCGTGAACTGACACGTGCCGTTGTTGCCTATCCGAGGCCTCGAAGTCGGCAGGATAGGAGCGGCTTCTTTGTTTCCTCTTACGGTGCCTACGGGCGCTACGTCAAACGTACTCTCAGCCAAGTGGTCCCTCCTGATCACGCGCTCGGACGCGCGGAGATCGACGAGATTATTCGGTTCTTGCTGCTGGCTTTGAAACGCTACGGAATTATCGAGCAGGTTCGTAGCGGCCGGGATAACGACGACCCGGGCTATCAGCTCAATGCGGACGCGCTACGGTGGCTACCGGGTCACGGCGAGGTTCGGCCAGTAGATCGCACGCGTCTTTTGGATGCCGGGGAAATCCCCCCGGAGGTCAACCGCTACTTTGTGGATTGCTACAAGGGCTTCGTCGACCTGAAATGCGTACTCGAAGCCCGCGAACATACTGCCCAGGTCACCTCGGAGGACCGGGAAGAGCGGGAAGAACGTTTCAGAGCGGGTGACCTGCCACTGTTGTTCTGTTCGCCCACGATGGAGTTGGGTGTCGACATCGCCCAGCTCAACTTGGTGAATCTGCGCAACGTTCCACCGACCCCAGCGAACTATGCCCAGCGCAGCGGCCGTGCTGGGCGTGGCGGCCAACCGGCGCTTGTCTTCACGTACTGCGCTGGGCGCAGCCCGCACGATCAATACTTCTATCGGGAGCCGACAAGAATGGTGGCCGGTACCGTGGCGCCACCCCGCATCGACCTCCGAAATAGGGACCTCGTACGGTCCCATATCTATGCCGTTTGGATGGAGGTGGCGAAACCTGACCTCGGTCGCACGTTGACTACAGTGCTCGATCTCACGCCAACCGACGGACGATTGCCGCTGTCCGTCAAGGACGGATTACTCCAGGAACTACGTAACCCTGTTCATCGAGCAGCGGCCCGTCAAAAGGCCAGCGCCTTGGTACGAAGCATCAAGGAGGAGCTCGATACCGCCTCATGGTTTCATGAGAACTGGCTCGATGAAATCCTTGAGCAGGTGGAGCGCAGCTTCGAATCCGCCTGTGATCGCTGGCGGAGCTTGTACAGGGCGGCCGTTCGGCAGCGCGAGCTGCACCACACGATTATCGGAGATCACTCCCGGCCCGAACTCGAGCGAAATCATTCGCGTCGGCTACGAGCACAAGCCGAGAGCCAGATTCGGCTGCTGACAGAAGCCGAGGGGATCTACGAGGGAGATTTCTACTCGTATCGCTATTTCGCGACTGAAGGCTTCCTGCCTGGTTACAACTTCCCCCGTTTGCCGCTCTCCGCATATGTGCCCGGTCGCCGTCAGCGGCGGGGTCGTGACGAGTTCGTCTCTCGCCCAAGATTCCTCGCGATATCGGAGTTCGGTCCACGGGCGCTGATCTACCACGAAGGTGCGCGGTACAGGGTGTACAAGGTCAATCTCGACTTTGGTTCGGATGACATCGAGAACACCCATGATCTGATGACGGCGACAATGAAACGTTGCCCGAGCTGCGGGTACGCACATCTGGAGCATGGCGCCAACAATCTCACTGAAGTCTGTGATCGCTGCGGAGCGGCACTGGATGGCCCGGCACGTATCGACAACCTGGTTCAACTGCAGAATGTCAGCCTGAAGCTTGCGCAACGAATCACCTGTGACGAGGAGGAGCGCCAGCGCTTCGGCTACAAGCTTGCCACCGCCTATCGCTTCCCCGAGGTAGGGGGAAAGCTTGACCGGAAGGACGCGGAGGTCGTCTCGGACGGACAGGTGTTGATGGATTTGAGCTACGGAGATGCCACGGACCTGTACCGCATCAACCTCGGTTGGACTAACCAGCGCGGTAATCAACCGCCGGGCTTCAACCTGGACCTCGAGCGCGGGTACTGGTCGCGCAATCAGGCCGACGACGAAGACCAGGACGATGCGGCCAATGCCGCCAGAATCCAGCGGGTCGTCCCCTACGTCAAGGATACGAAGAACGCGCTGGTGATGCGGTTTGAGCCGCCCCGTTCAGGTCCGGAAATGGCGGGCCTGCAAGCCGCTTTCAAGCAGGCGATACAGCAGCACTTCCAGCTCGAGCCGCGGGAATTGTCCTGTGAGCCGATGCCGACTCGGGAGGAGCGCCAGGAGATTCTCTTCTACGAATCTTCGGAAGGTGGCGCGGGTGTGCTTCGGCAACTGGCGGAAGAGCCGGCGATTCTGCCGGCTTTAGCGCGCCGCGCGCTCGAGATATGCCACTACGACTCGGACACGCTGGAAGACCGGGGTGCGGCGACCTGTGGCAAGGCCTGCTACGAATGTTTGCTCGACTATGGCAACCAGCCAGACCACAAGGACCTGGATCGCAATCTGATCCGTGACCTCCTGGTGGAGCTGGCCAGGTCGACTTGCCGCCCAGCGGGTGGAACCGGATCCCGCGCCGAGAGGCTGGTGGCATTGAGAGCCCGTTGTGACAGCCAGCTCGAGCAACGCTGGCTGGACGAAATCGAATCCTTGGGCCTCCGCCTGCCCAGCGAGGCGCAATATCGCATACCTGGCTACTTCGCCCAGCCCGACTTCTATTATGGAGAAGCCAACGTCGCCGTTTTCATCGACGGCCCCCCTCACGACGAGGCGGATCAAATCCGCAAGGACGAGGAAGTGACGCGCGGACTGCTGGAAATGGGATATATCGTGATCCGCTTCCACCACAGGGATGACTGGGTAGCCATCTTCCGCCGCCATCCGGATGTCTTCGGAGTACCCAGCTTATGAGCGCAGCCTACCTGTCGAAGCCCGGCACGCTGGTCCACGCGCGTGGCAGAGAGTGGGTCGTGCTGCCCGATTCTTCGGAAGAGTTGTTGCTTCTCCGCCCGCTTGGTGGACTCGATGAAGAGATCACTGGCGTGCTGCCATCGGTCGAGCCGGTCGAATCGGCGACGTTCCGCCTACCCGGTATGGACGATCTGGGCGACTTCACGTCGGGGCGCTTGTTGCGCGATGCCGCACGCCTCTCGACTCGTTCGGCGGCCGGCCCGTTTCGCAGTTTCGGCCGCATCGCGGCCGAGCCTCGGCCCTATCAGCTCGTACCACTAATGATGGCGTTGAAGCTCGATCCGATCCGGATGCTGATCGCCGACGACGTCGGTATCGGGAAGACCATCGAGGCGAGCCTGATCGCGCGCGAGCTCCTCGATCGCGGCGAGATTAGACGGCTAGCGATTCTTTGCCCGCCCCATCTCGCGGAGCAATGGCAGCGAGAGCTGTCGGAGAAGTTCCACATTGATGCGGAGCTTGTGCTCTCGAGCACGATTCAGCGTCTCGAGCGCGACTTACCGCTGGGGGTATCCGTCTTCGAACGTTATCCCTTCACAGTAGTATCGACCGACTTCATCAAGGCACCGCGCCGCGCGGAGGACTTTGCGCTGAAGTGTCCCGAATGCGTCATCGTCGACGAGGCGCACGGCTGTACCCTGGCGGGCGGCGTAGGCCGCGGGCGACAGCAACGCTATGAACTTCTGCGCCGTGTATCAGCCGACGCAGAGCGTCACATGATTCTCGTGACCGCAACGCCGCACAGCGGTAATGAGGACGCCTTCCGCTCGCTGCTGAGCCTGCTCGACGACAGTTTCATCAACCTGCCGACGGATCTTGATCGGGCGGAACGCGAGGGTATCCGCCGCCACCTCGCGCGGCACTTGGTTCAGCGGCGGCGGGCCGATATCCGCCATTACCTGGAAACCGACACCGCCTTCCCGGAGCGAAAGGACAAGGAGGCCACCTACAACTTCGATCCGGCCTACCGCGGTCTCTTCGAAGAAATCGTCGATTTCGCTCACGAGTACGTGACCGAAGAGGACGGCGGCAATCGCAGACAGCGCGTCCGGTACTGGTCAGCATTGGCGCTACTGCGTTGCGTCTCATCGAGCCCGGCGGCCGCCGCGGCAACGCTGCGCAGTCGCGCCGCCGTAGACCAGGCCGAGGGTGAGGATGTTGATGAGGTGGGCCGGCGGACAGTTCTGGACCATGGCGACGACGATGATACCGTCGCGCTGGATTTCAGTCCGGGGACCGAGACGGAAGATGCCCGCGATGCCAGCCGGCCCAAGCTCCTGGAGTTTGCCCGTCGCGCCGAGGCGCTCGATCCGGCTGATGACCAAAAGCTCCAAGGGGCTGCCACCGAAATCAAAGGTCTGCTAAAGGATGGATTCCATCCGGTGGTCTTTTGTCGCTTCATCGATACCGCGGAGTACGTGGCGCGTCACCTGCGGGAAACGCTGCCGGACAAGGTCCGGGTTGAGTCGGTCACCGGTCTGCTGCCGCCTGCCGAGCGCGAGGCGCGTATCCACACATTGGTGTCCGAGGGCGGCCAGTTCGTCCTCGTATGCACCGACTGCCTGTCCGAGGGCATCAACCTACAGGATCACTTCGACGCTGTTCTGCACTACGACCTAGCATGGAATCCGACCCGCCACGAGCAACGCGAAGGACGAGTCGATCGATTTGGACAAGAGAAACCCGAGGTGCGGGTCGTTACCTATTATGGGGCGGATAACCCCATCGACGGGGTCATTCTGGATGTTCTGATCCGCAAGCATAAAAGCATCAAGAGCGCGCTCGGCGTCACGGTCGCCGTGCCCGGTACCAGTGAGCAGATCGCGGAAACCCTGTTCGAGGGCGCGCTGTTCCGCGAAAGGACGCGGGAGGGAGATCGTCAGCTGTCGCTTCAGTTTATCGACGACCTAGGCCCGAAGAAGGAATCGATCCACGCGGAGTGGGACAACGCGCGCGATCGCGAGAAGGCCAGCCGATCGCGCTTTGCGCAGCACACCTTGAGTCCGGAGGCCGTTGCCGAGGAACTCGCGAGTGTGCGCGCAGCCATAGGCCGCGCCGAAGATGTCGAACGGTTCGCGCGCACCGTCTTGCAAACGGCGAACGTGCCGACGGAAGAAAAGGGCAATGCGCTTGTAGTCCACCTCGGCCTTGAGGCCCCGCGCGCTCTGCGCCAAGCGATTGGCCGGGATGAGCCGTTCACCGGCCGCTTCGATTTGCCGCTGCAGGAGGGAGAGCTCTACCTGGGCCGCACCAGCCCAATCGTCGAGGGCCTCGCGGGATGGACGCTCGACCAGGCACTGGACCCAGTGGCCCGCGATACGCGGCCCATTGCCGCACGCTGCGGCGCGGTCTCGACGTCCGTTGTCGAGGCGCGTACGACGCTTCTGGTCGCGCGTTTCCGTTTCCACCTGAAGGTCGCGGGTCGTGATGGCGAGACCTTGCTGTGCGAGGAGATCCTGCCCCTGGCCTTTACCGGTCCGGTAGATGCGCCGCAGTGGCTGGGAGCGGAAATAGGCGAGCGTCTGCTCGACGCGCGACCCGAGCGCAACCTTCTACCCACCGCAATCGAGCAGCAGATGAACCTGCTGCTGCCGAGCCTGCCTCGTGTCCAGGAGGCGCTGGCAGCGCTGGCGGCGGAGCGGGCGGCGGCCCAGCTTGAGGCCCACGAGCGCGTGCGCGAGGCCTCCCGAAAGCGGGGGCGTGTTTCGATCGAGCCCGTACTGCCGGTGGACATCCTTGGCGCCTACGTCTTGCTGCCGAGGCTGAACTGAGATGGCGCGCCGCAATCAGGAGTTCCAGACCATCCGTTCCGAGGGCGGCCTGCTGCCCGCGGATCTGCTGCGTCGCGTTCTGGATCGCAGCTCGAATCTCGCCGGCACCCGGCCTGAGGACTATGGCCTGCCGGCCGGGGAACGGCTGAACGAGGTCATCACCCAATCGTGGAACCGCCTGCGCAAGCACTGGGCGGAGTTCCGTGAGACGGCGGCGAACCTGCCCGAAACCGAAGCGGGCACGGGTCTTACCAACGACCGCTGGAACCTTCCACTGCTGCGCGAACTGGGCTTCGGACTGCTGCCGAGCAGCGCTGGTCCAGAAATCGGTGGGCGCACCTACGCCATCAGCCGCTTCTTCGGGCCGGTGCCCGTGCACCTGATCGGCTGCCATCTCTCGCTGGATCGCCGCGCTGCCGGCCAGCGCGGGGCGGCGGCTGCCAATCCGCACGGCCTGGTGCAGGAATTTCTCAACCGCAGCGATGCGCACCTTTGGGCGCTCTTGTCGAACGGCTTGCGTCTGCGCATTCTGCGGGACAACCAAGCCCTGTCGCGCCAGTCCTTCCTCGAGTTCGACCTCGAAGCGATGATGAGCGGCGAGGTCTACTCCGACTTCGTACTTCTCTGGCTGGTAGCGCACGCCACCCGTTTCGCGCCCAGAGAGGGCGACCGCCCCGAGACCTGCTGGCTTGAGCAGTGGACCCAGGAGGCCGAGGAACAGGGCGCCCGGGCATTGGGCGAACTGCGCCGCGGCGTCGAGCAGGCGCTCGCCATCCTCGGCGAGGGGTTCACGAGCCATCCAAGAAACGCCGCGTTGCGCGATGCCCTGCGGTCCAGTGCGTTGTCGCCGACCGATTTACACGCCCAGCTCCTGCGCCTGGTCTACCGACTGATCTTCCTGTTCGTCGCCGAGGATCGCTCGCTCGAGGGCCAGCCCCTGATTCACCCCTTGGATGACTCCGATGCGGCGCGAGCTGCCCGCGAGCGCTACGCCGCACACTACGGCACTGGCCGATTGCGCGAGATGGCAGGCAAGATCAAGGGCAGCCGGCATGGGGACCTCTGGCGCCAATTCCAGATCCTGGTCCGGGCACTTTCGGGAGAGCCCGAATCCGAGACCATCCGGCAGGCGCTCGCTCTGCCGGCGCTCGGTAGCTTCCTTTGGGACACGGCTTCGACGCCCGACCTCAACAATGCCGAGCTGACCAACTTCGATTTGCTGGAGGCCCTGCGCCATCTCGCCTTCACCCGCCAGGGCAAGGTGCTGCGCCCGGTGGACTACAAGAACCTGGGCGCGGAGGAGCTGGGCGGCGTTTACGAGAGCCTGCTGGGGCTGACCCCCCAGGTGAGCGGCGATGGCGCGCGCTTTACCTTCGCCGAGTTTGCCGGCAACGAGCGCAAGACCTCCGGTTCCTACTACACACCGGATTCTCTGGTGCAGTGCTTGCTGGACTCCGCCTTGGACCCGGTCGTCGAGGAGGCCATCAAGGGCAAGCCGCCGGCCGACGCGGAGCAGGCCATCCTCGCGCTCAAGGTCTGTGACCCCGCGGTCGGTTCCGGCCACTTCCTGGTCGGCGCGGCGCACCGGCTCGCGCGGCACCTCGCGAGAGTCCGGGCGCTAGCCGAGGGTGAAAGCGAACCTTCGCCGCTCCTCTATCAGCACGCGCTGCGCGACATCATCGGTCGCTGCCTCTACGGCGTGGATGTGAACCCTATGGCCGCAGAGCTCTGTCGGGTCAGTCTGTGGCTGGAGGCGCTGGAACCGGGCAAGCCGCTGTCTTTCCTCGACCACCACATCCGCGTGGGCAACAGCCTGCTCGGAACCACGCCGGAGCTGATCGCAGGTGGTCTGCCGGACGACGCCTTCAAGCCCATCGAGGGCGACGAGCGCGAGGTCTGTACACAATATAAGCGTCAGAACAAGCGTGAGCGCGAACATGGCGATCGTGGTTTTTTACTGCAGGTTGCCGAACCAGCGGCCGAGTACGAGACGCTCATCTCACGCAGCCAGGGGATCGACAAGGCGCCAGATGACAACCTTGAAGCGATCGCCCGAAAGGCAGATCAGTTTCGAAGGCTCGTGGTCTCGCCTGAGTACCGCCATCAGCAAGCCATCGCCGATACTTGGTGTGCAGCCTTCGTCTGGCCGAAGCGAGCCGATGCCCCGGCGCCGATCACGACGGACACCATCCGGCGCCTGGAAGAAGATGCCGAGGCACTCCATGCCGACCAGCGTAAGGAACTGGACCGGCTGACACATCGGTACCAGTTTTTTCATTGGCAGCTCGCTTTCCCTGAGGCCTTCGCTCAGGGAGGCTTTGATTGCGTGCTGGGCAACCCCCCCTGGGAGCGCGTGAAGCTACAGGAGAAGGAGTGGTTCGCCGAGCGCAGCCCCGAGATCGCCAACGCCCCCAATGCCGCTGCCCGCAAGCGCCTGATTGCGGCCCTGACGCGCGAAGACCCGGAGCTCCACCGACGTTTCGTGGCCGCCTCGCGCAAGGCCGAGGGCGAGAGCCATCTGCTGCGCTCGAGCGGCCGGTACCCCCTGTGCGGCCGCGGCGACATTAACGTCTACACCGTTTTCGCCGAGGGCATGCGCACCGTGCTCAACGAGACGGGCCGCGTCGGCGCCGTGTTACCGACTGGCATCGCGACCGATGACACTACCAAACTGTTCTTCCAGGACATAGTGGAGACAAAGTCACTCGTCAGCCTGTTTAGCTTCGAAAACGAAGAGTTCGTATTCCCTGAAGTCCATCACGCTACTCGGTTTTGCCTTTTCACGATAGGCGGCGGAGCGTATCCGATTAGCAGTGAATCTGATTTTGTATTCTTTGCCCGAAGCATTGAGCACCTTCGCGACCCCGAGCGGCGTTTCACACTGTCGCCCGAGGACATCGCGCTCCTGAACCCCAACACCCGAACCTGCCCCATCTTCCGCTTCCGCAAGGACGCGGAGCTCACCAAGGCCACCTTCCGCCGCGTGCCGGTGCTGATCCGCGAGGCCCGTGACGGCGAGCCTGAGGAGAACCCCTGGGGCATCAAGTTCAGCACTATGTTCCACATGTCCAACGACTCGCACCTGTTCCGAACCTGCGAACAGCTGCAGGCGGAGGGCTGGCGCCTGGATGGCAACGTGTTCCGCAAGGATGGGAAGGCGTGTCTGCCGCTGTATGAGGCGAAGATGATTCACCACTTCGACCACAGGTGGGGAACATACGATGGTCAATCCGAGGCGCAGGCAAACCAAGGGAAACTTCCCGAGTTTGACAGCTCGATGCATGCGGATCCGACTCTCGTGCCGCTTCCCCGTTATTGGGTGGATGATGCGGAAGTTGCACGAGCGTTTCAGCGTGAGACCGCCCGCGGCTGGCAAATCGGATTCCGGGATGTTACAGGCGCCACCGTCCTAAGAACGGTAATTGCCACCCTGATACCCGGGGTAGCAGCCAACCACAAGACGCCACTGATTCTGATCGATTCATCAGATCATGCGATTGGCTTAGTGGCCACCTTGACTTCATTTGCGCTGGACTACAATGCGCGGCAGAAGCTTGGGGGAACTTCACTCACTTACTTTTACTTCAAGCAATTTGCAGTCCTTGCGCCCGAGTTCCTTCACTATCCGTTTTCGTGGTCGGAAACAGCGACATCCGGAGTCGCTTGGTTGGTTCCACGCAGTCTTGAACTAAGCTACACGTCGTGGGACCTTCAAGGTGTTGCCCGAGATTGCGGCTGGGACGGCCCTCCCTTCCGCTGGGACGAGGAGCGCCGTTTCCTGATCCGCTGCGAGCTGGATGCCGCCTTCTTCCACCTCTACCTGCCCGCCGACGAGACCGGCGACTGGCGCCCGGCGCGCAAGGCGGACGGCTGCCCCCACGACGAGACGCCTGAGCAGCTCGAGGAACTGCAGCGCCATTTCCCAACGCCGCGCGACGCCGTTGACTACATCATGGACACCTTCCCGATCGTCCGCCGCAAGGATGAGGAGGCGTGCGGTGAGTACCACACCAAACGGGTAATCCTCGAAATCTACGATGCCATGCAGGCGGCGATTCGAACCGGCCAACCGTACGAGACGCGTCTTGACCCGCTGCCGGGACCGCCATTGGATACCGATGGCAACTTCGTGAGCTATGCGGACATCGCCGACAACCCGCCGCCGCATATCCATCCGCCGCGTGACGTCGAGCGACCGATCGCTGCTGACTTCGATGATCTGGCGGACGGCATCTGGGCACGGCCCATGACGGATCAGCGCGCCGAGACGGGTGTGCAGCTTGCAGCCATTCTGAAGGCGATGTCCCAACCGCTGCCGGCTCGCCAGGTCCGGCTCGCCGCACTCTTGGCACTGGAGCCGCGCCTGTTGCTTCTGCACCTGGATGATGCAGAAGCGGCTGGCTGGCGAAGACTGATTGGTGCTGAGTCCAACCCAATACCTCAGGGTATTTCAGCCTTTGTCGCGCGGAATGATCAAGCCTGGGGCGCGGCGGTGCATAACCTGCGCGCCAACGGTCATCTAATCGAAGATGTCCAAGCGGGCACCTGGGCACCGGGTGCGAATCTGGAGCGGTTTCCAACGTCCGGTTGGCCCGATGGCCGGGCAAGGATGGTGCTAGACGTATTGCAGCGTCATGCTGCGGATACGGTCGTCACTGCGCTGCCAGATGATCTAAGAGACTGGGTTAACGATGTCGCGGCAGCGTGAGTTCTTTCGACAGGAGCTGCACGTCCGGCCGCCACCGGACATGTCAGGTCCCCGCTTATGGGTGCGCCGCCTCGTTATCTGGAAGGAACCCGGCGGAGAGATTGTCAGGGACATTGAACTCCGTCCCGGACTCAACATCATCTGGACGCCCGACGACCAAGGCATCGGGCATGGCGGCGGCAAGACCCTGTTCTGTCGCCTGTTGCGCTACTGCCTGGGCGAGGACCGTTACGCACCGGAAGACCAGCGCAGCAGAATCGGCGAGGTCTTCCCGGATGGCCTAGTCGGCGCGGAGATGATGCTCGACGGCACCTGCTGGGCCATTGTCCGACCGTTGGGCAGTCGACGCCGGCATCTGGCGGTTCCGGATGGCAAGCTAGACGAGCTTGCGGCGGGTGAAGCGGCATCGACGGGAATCGAACCTTTTCTGGATGCCGTCGAGAAAACCATTCTTACATCAGAGTTGACCAACCTGGTCCCCGGCCATCGACTGAAGCACAGGAGCTGGCCCATTGCTCTCGCCTTGCTGGCCCGGGATCAGGAATGCCGCTTCGATCATGTCCTGGACTGGCGATCGACGGCGTCGAATTCCGACTCGCCGGCCCGCGGACTCAACCAGACCGAAAAACTGGACGCCTTACGGGCGTTTTTGCGGGCAATTACGCCGGAGGAGCAGGCCAAGCGAAGGGAAATCGCCACGCTCGACGAAGAAAAGCGCGCCATTGAGCAGGAGATCGGACATCGGCGCTGGGAAATCTGCCGAATCAAGGCGCGACTGCTTGCCGAGCTGGAGGTTCCGGAGGACGCCCTCACCGAAGGGGGGATGGCGATTAGCGTGCTACGCCAGGCCGCGCAGGCACGACTCGCAAAGGCGGCCGGACTTCCCGTGAACGAAGGCGCTTCCGAGATCGAAGTGGCACGGGAGGAATACGAGGCGGCCCGCGCCGAGGTGGTAGAGCTCGACCGGAAGATTGGCATCCTCGAGGCCGATATCCCAAACAGCGAGCGGATTATCGCCAAGATCAACGGAGAGTACCCGGGTCTGTCCTACGCCTTTCAGGAGGCCGAGAGCTTCCCTTGCCCCATCTGCGAAGTTCCCGTGGATCGGGTCTTGGCCACCCAATGCAAACTTTCCCACAAGCTCCCGGATGTGGAAGTGTGCCGGCAGCGGCTGGATAAGAACCGACAGGAGCTGGCCGAGGAGACCGAACGCCTAGATAAGGCGAAAGCTGAGCGGACCCAAGCGAACCAACAGCTTGCCATCGCGCGACAGCGCGAGGCTCGCCGGCAAGAGCGCTTCAGGCAATTGGAGGCTGCGCGCAACGCGCGGGAATCCGCTTGGTATTCCGCCAAACGATTGGCCGACGACGTCGAGCGCCTCGCCGACCTGATGGGGCAGCAGCAGGCGGCGGAAAGCGCACTGCACGAACGTGCCACAACCATAGAGCAGGAGCGGGCCCGCCTGGGCGCTTTTCTGGATCAACAGACGCAGGTCTTCGCTCACCTCAGCCAGAAATTCGATCCCATCATCCGTCGACTGGTCGGCCAGGATGCGTCGGGCACTGTCACTCTGACCGGCAACGGACTAAATCTGACCGTGCAGATGGGTGGAAATCGGTCGACGTCGGCGATCGAGTCACTGAAAGTGATCGCCTTCGACCTTGCCGCTCTCTGTCTTAGCATTGAGGGCGCGACACGCGCCCCCGCCTTCCTGGTACACGATAGTCCGCGCGAAGCTGACCTCGGATTGCCCTTGTATCATGAAGTATTCCATCTCGCACGTGGGTTGGAAGAGATCGGCGGACAGCCGCTCTTCCAATATGTCGTGACTACCACCACCCGTCCGCCACCGGAATTGGCGAAGCAGCCCTGGCTACGCCTTACCCTCCGTGGTGCACCAGCGCGGGAGCGATTTCTGAAATACGATCTTTGAAATGTGAATTACCGAAAAATTGGCGGGAGATAGAAGATGCGGGCGGACGCGTTCCGATTAGAGGTTGTGCTGAGTGAAAAGCAGCAGTGGGTGGTGCCCGTCTATCAGCGGCACTATGAGTGGGAAACCAACGAAGACAAGCAAATTCCCAAGTTGTGGGAGGATTTGCGGGACAAAGCAGAAGAGCATCTCGACGGGCGCCGTGCGTACCCGCATTACTTCGGAGCAATTATTTACTCAGAGCCTTCGGGCCAGCCGTTCGGTACTGTACGCAAGCGCTATCTGGTAGACGGGCAGCAACGTATAACAACCTTCGAGCTGGTGCTCATCACGATGCGAGAAGTTGCCCGCGAGCGTGAATTGCCGCGGATTCAGGACGTCGTAGAAACGTATCTCTTCAACGAACTCGGTAAAGGCATGGCTGACCCCGAAAGGGAGCGGTACAAGCTTTGGCCTTCCGCCTATGACCGCCAGCTCTACCGTAACATCGTGGACAACCCTCGGAAGAGCATTCAAAAGCTCGAGAAGCAGTATTTTTATAAGAATGGGAATCTCATTAAAGGTCAGGCTCCGAACCTATTGAGAGCCTATTGGTTCCTGCATGAAGCCATCAATGAATTCATTGACGATCGCGTCAAGAATGATGGCTCGACGGCCGAGGATACGCTAGACGCCCTGTTATCAGGCTTCCTCTCCGGCTTCCAGGTTGTGATGATTCATCTCGACGAGAACGACGACGCGCAGGAGATATTTGCGTCGCTGAACGGCATGGCGAAACCGCTGTCGCCATTCGACCTCATTCGCAATGACGTCTTTCACCGTGCCCGCAAGACAGGTGAGGACGATGAGCAGCTGTTCGACGAACGCTGGAAGGAATTCGAGGGGCCTTTCTGGAGCGCACAGGTTCGGCAAGGTCGCTTCAAGCGAGCAAGGGCGGATCACCTGATTTCGCACGCCGTCGTGGCGGAAACGGCACGAGAGGTAAACACGGGCAAGATTGCGACTGAATACCAGCACTACGCACGCGAGAGGGGCTTCCCAACGGTAGGGGAAGAGCTTGACATCCTATTAGGTCACGCAAAGACCTACCGTGGGATGGAAGAGCTCTCCAATCCGGTAACGAATCGTCTAACTCAGGTATTGCGGTACTGGGACCTGTCTACATTTCACCCGGTAGTGCTCTGGATCAATGCGCAAGAAGTTGAAGACGAAGAGAAAGAAAGCCTGCTCAGGCTCCTCGAGAATTACGTTGTTCGACGCGAGTTGTGCGGTCTGACGACAAAGAACTACAACAAGGTCGCGATCATGATGATACGTAGCCTGAATGAAAATGGCGCGAACGTCGTTGCGTTCGCCGCAGACTTGGCTGCTCTGACTGGTGACGCGTCTAGAATGCCGAGCGACGGCCAGGTCTTGGAGGCTGCAACAACACGTGGGATCTACGGAAGCATCCCCGCAGCAAGACTACGTTACATCTTACAGCAGCTCGAATACGCCAAGCGGACGAAGTTTGATGAGACGACGCTCGATACGAGCAATCTGACGATCGAGCACGTTATGCCGCAGAAGTGGGCGGAACATTGGCCGCTGCCAAATGGAGCAGTGGCGCCATGCGAGTCGACGTTTCAAGCCACCCTGAACGGGAATATCTTGGATGACGAGACAAAGTCGCAGATGGAGGCCCGGCAGCAAGGAGTTAATACGCTTGGAAACCTGACTTTAGTGACCGAGGCTTTGAATCCCAGTCTTAGCAATGGTGCTTGGGCCCAAAAGCGTGCGCGGCTCGGAAAATCGCTACTCGTCCTTAACCGGGAGGTGGCTGAGGCTGATGTGTGGGACGAGCAGCATATTCATGAGCGTTCATCGGATTTGGGGGCGCTCGTCAACACGATTTGGCCTGCGTCGCTGTAGCCGGTAATCGGGCGTTATGGATTTTTACGAAATCAGGGCCCTATAAGCTGGGCTATCGCCTTGTCCGCCTCTTCCTCGGGCGTCACGTTTCGGCTGCCCAGCTGCCTGGGCTTCGGGAGCGTGCCATCGCGCCGCAGGCGCCAGGTCGTCATTTCGGAGCAGCCGCCGAGTTTCTCCTTGAGCTGCTTGTCGGTAATCAGTCGTTTCATCATTGGTCTCCTGTGCTATCGCGACCTCACTTGTGGAGATGGTATTGAGATCGCTGGCGATGGCTGCAGAAAACCAATGCAACCCGCGTCGTGGTTTCCAGCCGGCTGAATCTGCTGAAGTAACTGATCACTCGGCACCGTTGCTCCCCGATTCCATCGTGGCCGCGGACTTGGCGACCGCGTCCAGGTAATCAGCCCACCACTGCATCATCCGTGTCCGCTCTTCGAAGCGGTCGCCGCGGTCGTAGGCGCCCTTGACCTTGTTCTGCTCGGTGTGGGCCAGCGCGCGTTCGACGGCGTCGACGGACCACATGCGGTGCTTCTTGCCGTCGACCTCGATGACGGCCTCATTCAGGATCGTCGAGGCGAGGGCGCGGAAGCCGTGGACGGTGGTGCGTTTGTGGAAGCCCATCCGATACACGGCGAAGATCATGGTGTTCTGGCTCGCCGGCTTGTCCTCGAGGCGACCGGGCATCAGCCACTGCGAATGGCCCGAGACCTTGTGCAATTCCTCGAGCGTGGCGAGCGCTTGCTGTGACAGGGGCACGCGGTGTGTGTACCTGCCGGTCTCTGGGGTACGGTCAAAAAAATATTATTGCCCCAAAAACAAAAGACTAGATCTACGTAACGGTTACAACAAAGCAAAAGGGTTGGCAGATCCCGGTCGAAATGCGTGTCGTCGCGCAGGTGCATCCGGTCGACGCGCCGCGCGTCGTCGCCTCGGTCGGCGATCTGCAACGCGTGGAAGACAACATCATCACGCCGGCGATCCGAGACATCCTGCGCTCGATCGGTGGCCAGCCCGAACGCCGCGCGCTGGATTTCATCGAAAAGCGCGACGAGATCACCGCGCTCGTCGAGCAGGCGATCGCGATCGAGGGCCAGAAGGCCGGCGTGACCATCCAGGAAGTGCGCATGGGCGAGCCGGCGATTCCGCCGGAACTGATGGTCGCGCGGCTGCGCGAACAGCTCGCGACCCAGTTGCGCGCGACCTACGAGCAGGAACGCAACGCGCAGACCGAACGCATCAAGGTCGAGCGCGAACGCGCCGCGGCCGATCAGCAGCCGACCCTGGTCGCGGCCGAGATCGCCAAGGCCGCCGCCGAGCATCGCAAGGAACAGCTGCGTCTCGAGGGCGAGGGCGAGAAGCTCAAGCAGATCGAGATTGCCAAGGGCCAGGAGGCGCAGGCGCAGGTGCTCGGCAAGGACCGCACGCTGCAACTGCAGGCGCTGGAAAAGATCCTCGCCGCGTCGCAGAACAACCCGGACATCATCAAGGTGCCGACCGTGCAGGTGCAGGGTACGGGCGCGGGCTACGAGGGTGCGGCCGCGGTGCTGGGTGCGTCGAACATCATCCAGATGCTGCGCGGCATCGAGGCCAGCGAAGCGCGCAAGCCGCGCGAACCATAGCGGATGATGCGGAATCGCGTAGCCAGACTCGCACGGCGGGCGGCGAACAAGTCGACCAAGAACACCCGAACATGTTTGAAAAGCTAAGGGAAGCTGGTTTCGAGGTGCTCCAGTTGCACCACGCGGAGGCCATCCTCAAACACGATATGGAATCGGCTGCGGCAGAGATCGAGTCTGTGCTGCTCGGTGCGAAACTGCCGGCCGAGGAACTGGTGCGCGGTGGCGGCGGCGAGGGCGAACTCACGCAGCGGTTGCGCCGTGCGTTCGCCGATCTCGGATGGAACAAACACTGTTTTGAGATCAAGAAAACCGTCGATGGCGTGGAGAAGGAGTCCATCTCGCACGAGATTGATCACGTCAAATCGTTCGACAACGGCACGTTCGCGCTGGAGATCGAATGGAACAACAAGGATCCGTTTTTCGATCGAGACCTGGAGAACTTCAAGCGCCTGCATGCAGACGGCGTGATCTCGATCGGCGGCATCATTACACGCGGTTCGACGCTACAGGATTCGCTGTCGGAGATTGTTGCTTCATTCGCACGTGCAAACCAAGTCAACTCGTTAGAGAAGGCGCGCGAGTACTATTCGCCCACTGAACGTCAACGTGGCAATATCGAGCGGGCCACGGGTTCCAAGGGCTCATTCGAAGATGGGTGGGCGCATGCGTTTGTGTCTGACAAGTTTGGCCAGGCGACAACGCATTGGAGAAAACTTGAGGATCGCGTCAAGCGCGGCGTGGGCAACCCTTGCCCGCTACTGCTGATCGGCATTCCGAAGAATATCGTGACTCTGAAGGTGTGTTAATGGTTGGCAAGGTCTACAACATTGCTGAGCCGAACCCGGCGGATGATCTGGTCGACAAGGTCGCTGGGCGGTTTTCGACCATCCTCGCCGACCCACCCTGGCAGTTCCAGAACCGTACGGGAAAGATGGCGCCCGAGCACCGACGGCTGCTGCGTTACCCGACCATGGAACTGAAGGAGATTCTGGAGCTGCCGGTCTCGAAACTCGCGGCCGCGAAATCCCATCTGTATCTTTGGGTGCCGAACGCGCTGCTGCAGGAAGGATTGCGGGTCATGGAAGCCTGGGGCTTTACCTACAAATCGAACCTGGTCTGGTACAAGATTCGCAAGGATGGCGGGCCAGACGGTCGTGGTGTGGGCTTCTACTTTCGCAACGTGACCGAGCTCGTACTTTTTGGGGTGCGCGGCAGCATGCGTACGCTTGCGCCCGGTAGAACGCAGGTCAACCTGCTGTCCACGCGCAAGCGCGAACATTCGAGAAAGCCGGACGAGATCTACGACCTCGTCGAGGCCTGTTCACCCGGACCGTATCTGGAACTGTTCGCCAGATTCAAACGCCCGGGCTGGCGGCAATGGGGCAACGAGGATGTCGAAGAGAATTCGTATCATGGCGTTGCGCGTCGCAAGGGCCATAAAGACCCACAGCTGCGCCTACTGGAACCGCCCGCCGGCTATCGAGCCAAGCGCTGAAATTCTGTCCTTAGGCACGGCGCGGCCCGCGCCTGCCGACGCATCGCTTCCGGCTTCAGAACACCTCGATTTCGATCAGCTCGATCGGCGCGCTGCCGTCATTGCGCACGGTCAGTTCCTCGGCCGTGTCCACCCAGCGGAAGTCGCCGGGTTCAAAATCCCATAGTGTTGTCGGTCCGCCGTCGCGCTGTTCGCTACTGCGCCCGGAGCTGACGGCAACGATCGCGGTGCCGGCGGGCCGCGTGAATGCCTCGGCCGACTCGCCGGGATCGAGTTTCAACCGGTACATGCGCCCGCGGGCGGATTCGATCGCGAGTTCGAACGGCGGAAAGCGGCCCTCGGGCTCGCCGCGATCGGTCGCTGGCGGCACCATCAGTTCGAGCGCGCTGACATGGACCGCCGCATCCGCGCCCGCTCCGACGCGGTGGATGTAGCCTCCCAGCGGTGCCGGTATGAAATAGGCGGCGCCCACCGGCGTCGGGCTGGTTGTCGGTTTGCCGCCATACGCCTCGTTGGTGACCGCCGCATTCGCGAAGAAGACGAAGAACGCGTCGAACTGGTGCTCATGGAATTTCGTGAGCCGGCCCCTGGGAATGCGCGCCTCGACCAACCGAACCCGGCCGTTGTCGAACCGGATCTTGTGGTCGGGTTCGGCCGTGATCGGAACCACGTCGGGCGGTAGCGGTTCGGCGCGCAGTGGCGGCGCCGGTGCCACGCAAGCGAAGAGAAACAGGGATACGCCGACGACTCGGCGACCAAAACTGAGAACGGGGTTGCGCACGGCCTGACCTCACGAACGGACATCAGGAAACCAATCACACAGGGCCGAGGGACATTGCCGCGGCAATTCCGCGGCCGGGAGAGCCCGAGCCCGCTGGAGATAGCAAGTATAGAAGCGCCCGACTGGCGCTGCTTAGGGAGGCTCTGATCAATCCATCCCGGATTGCCCGAGCTTTGAGCCCGAAAAAGCGCGATTTTTCGTTTTCTTTCATTTTCAACGTGTTACACCCGTTGAAAATGGCGGCACGTCCATGTGTCGCGGGAAACTCTGACAATTCAGAGTTTCCTCAGCCGTTTGGTGCGCAAGCTCGCCGTCGGCGCGTCCATACCAGCCCGCCGAGCAGGGACGCCAGCAGCGCAAGCCCGCCGATGCCCAGTGCCGGGATGTCCGTCGCCCCCTCGACCGCCAGCAGGGTGAACGCGAAGCTCAGCGATTCGCTCGGGCCCCAGCGGTAGTTGTCGCCCGGGGCCGTGGTGCCGTAGACGGAGGTCGGGCGTGAGCGTCCGGCCGCATCGTCCAGTGCGACGGACCAGACCCAGTCCTTGTCGCTCGCCGGCACGTCATTCGCGAGCACCAGCCAGTAACTGCCGCGCGGCAGGCTCAGGCCGATCGGCATGCGGTACTCATAGACGCTGAGCGCGCCGCCCTGAAGGCCGACCGGACCGCTGCGGGTGACCGGCCCGGAGATGTCCGCGACCAGCACACCGGGCACACCGGGAATGCCGGGCGACCGTTGTGTATCCGTGTAGATTCGCGCCGTGAAGCTGTCGGGCGCGGGCACGTTGTCGGTGTAGCCGCCGTAGAACACGAGCTGGCCGAACTGCGCGAAGCTGTTGACCTTGAAGTTGTCGCCGAGCGTCTGTACGCCGGTGAGGCAGTACCAGCAGGTGAGGTCGGCGGGGAACAGGGTGCCGGGGGTGGGGTCGAACGGCTGGCCGATGCCTTCGTTGCCATTGTCGGCGAGCATCACCGTCTCCTCGGCGATGTTGTCCGCGAGTTCGCTGTCGAGCTGGTCCGAAAATGCGATCGCCGCGTTGTCGAAGTCGAAGTTCGCGTTCGCGGCGATGTTCAGGGTCACCGCGCACATCGTCGGCGTCGCGACCGCCAGGGCGCCGATGGTCCAGGTCAGAAGCCCGTCGCCGTCCGGCCCCCCGGTGGCGCAGGTGTCGCTGACCCAGCTCACCGCCGCGGGCAGTCTGTCGACGACCGTCACCCCGCTGGCCGCGGCCGGGCCGGCGTTGTTCACGGTCAGCGTGTAGACCACGTTGTTGCCGGGCGCCTGAACGCCTGCGGGTGCGGCGGATTTGGTGACCGACAGATCGACGAGGCTCGCCGGCATCACGCCGCTGACGCCGACCAGCAGGAAGCGCACCTCGACCGGCACCGGCACGAACGGCGGGTTCGCCGGCAGCGTGCCGGTCATGTCGATGAACATCACGCCGCTGGCGCCGACGGCCGTCGCCTTCGGGATCACCACACCGTCCACGTAGGCATTGCCCGTCGCGGCGAGCGAGTTCTGCACCACGGACGCACCCGACAGCACCAGGCCGCTCACCGGCACGGTCAGCGCGCCCCCGAAGAAGCCGGCCTCGAGGTCCACATCCAAGGTCAGCGCGCCGGTGGCCGTGGTGTAGGTCCCGCCGTTGACGGCCGTGACCGACAGCGTGGTCGGCCCGATGCCCTGGCCATAGGCCGTGCCCGCAAGCGACCAGCCGGTCACGAGCGGCCCGCCGCCCGCGCCGAGCACGCCGTCATCGATGCTGACCGTGCCGACGCCGAACGAGATCAGGTTGGCCTCGACGCCGGCCGCGTCCTGCGGCAGGGTCGCCACATCCGGAATACCGAACGGCTGCTCGCCCGCGACGTAGCTCCAGGCGCCGAGGTAGTTCGGGTCCGAGCCGATGACGAAGGTCGGCGCCACGCCATGCACATCAGCGCCGTCGTTCAGCGTGCCGGCGGTCGCCGGGCCGGGGTACGAATAAAGCACGGCCGGATCGCCGCCGAGCAGCATGAAATCCGTGCCGTGGGCGACCGAGCCCCACGCCAGCGCAGCGGCCGCGACAACGGAAAGGTGTCTTTTCTGCATTGCGTCAACAACTTGTGTGGCTGGCCGTTACAGAACAGTATAGAACCAATCGAAAAATGCCCCGCGGCGCGATGGAGGGGTGGCAGAAATCGCAACTTGCCGGGTCACGTCGATTGCCCGTACAGCGGGTTGCCCGGCCTCGCGCTGTGTCCGGCTGAAGGGGGGCCGCCGGAACCGCCCGGCTCATGCAGATCGGCCCCGGAATCTCGGCGCATTTGATTGCCTCAGACCATGACGATTCGGCTCGAACCACTCAAACACGAAGTCTCGGACGGGCATTCGACCAGGCGATGCCGGATCCAGCGACTGCATGTCGACGGTTCACATGAAGAATCCGAGATCTGGTTTCAACTCGACAGCTCGGTTCCGCTGCCGGACGAAGACGATTGTGACGCCTATGTGCTGGCCGTGGTGATGGACGCCATGAGGGAAAACAGGACCATCGAGGTCAAAGGCAGCGTATCAAAGCAGCTTCTGAGCAATCTGGTCGAGTTTCAGGCGGCATGGAACCGATGGAAGCCGGACACCTATGGCTGCGTCGAGATCAATGTGGCGATCGAGCGACACCCCGCTGCGAGCGTCCCGGGGGCGATCTGCGCATTTTCCGGTGGTGTTGATGCGACCTTCTCAGTGTGGCGGCACTCGCAATCGAAAAACGGTCATCGATCCCAACAGATCAACCTATGCGCCATGGTGCACGGATTCGACATACCGCTTGCAGATCAGGCCGCGTTTGATGGCGCGAAGAGCAAGGCAGCAAGAACACTGCACGACGTTGGCATAGGACTGATGCAGATCCGAACCAACTACCGGGAAATCTCAAAGGTTCACTGGGCAGACTCGTTCTCCATAGCCCTTGTCTCAACGCTTGGCAACTTCAAGAGGCTGGCGGGTACATGCATCATCGGAAGTGGCCAACCCTACGAATCATTGCTTTTCCCGTGGGGCTCGTCTCCGATTACCGATCACCTGCTCGGATCAGGTGATTTTGTTGTCATGCACGATGGCGCGAGCCATAGTCGCACCGAAAAAGTGAAGGAGATCTCTGAATGGAAAATCGGAATGGAAAATCTGCGGGTCTGTTGGCAGGGCCGCTTGAAGGACAGAAACTGTGGGATATGCGAAAAGTGCGTTCGAACAAAACTGAATTTCCTGGCGTCTGGAACCGCAATACCGGCATGCTTTCCCGAAACGAACATTCTGGACGATCTGAAAACCATTGAGCTGAAAAACGACCATATACGCGTCGAGTGGTCAACGATTTACCGATATGCCGAGGATCACGGGGTGCAAGAACCCTGGGTGGGCAAGGTGAGGAGAATCGCACCCAAGCGTGTTGCACCCATACTTGACATCGTGTTTCCGAAGGGGAGCGTCCGACGCAAAATGGCGAAGTATCTCAAAACGAAACTCGGTCGGAGCTAGCTCTGTGGTATGTGAAAAATCACCAAAGCCCACGAAAATACGTGCTTTTCTGAAAACCTTGCTCAAAGCCCGCCGCATCCCGCATCCTGGCGCGCTCGGAATGTGGGACCCATGGCGAAATTGCGCACAGGGGGTGATATGACTGAACCGATGCCAAGTGGAATGTCGCCGGACGAGGAGCCGAACGCCGGGCTCGCGATCGGGTTCTGGGTGCTATGGATGTTTCTGTTGTTCATCACGCTGCTCGTTGTTGCGGGCAGCCTGGCCGGCCTGGAGGCCCTGTTCGACAGCGAACCGACGTGGGAAACGTGGTGGCTCGTCGGCGCAACCGCGCTGACCGACATCGCGCTCATCGTTGCCGTTGTCCAGTCCGCCCGCTACGGATTTTCCCAGCAGGGTCGAGGTCGCATTGGCAGCGGCCGCACCTGGTTCTATCTGGCCGCCCTGCCGCTGATCGTGGTGTTCCTGTGGTTTGGAAGCTGCGTCGTTCTCATGAGCGGCGGATGATTCACGCGGCATTCGATGTCCTGACGCTGGCCAGTGCCATCGTCGCTGGCTGGGCCGCGCGTCGTTATCTGTTTGCGCCCGGCGATGCCCGCCTGACCACCGAACAACGCTATGTCTACGCCGCCTGGGTCGTGCCGGGCCTGATCGTCGGCTCCCTGCTCGCCGGCAGCGGGAATCTGGCTCTCGGCGGAAACGATCACCTGTTCGGCAAGAGCGTGCTGGGTGGGCTCATCGGCGCGATCGTTGCGGCGGAGCTGTTCAAGGCGCGCCACGGCATTCGCGAATCCACCGGGCTGGTCTGGGTGCCGAGCCTTGCGGTGGGCATCATCATTGGGCGAATCGGCTGTTACCAGGCCGGGCTTGACGACTACACCTACGGAACGCCGAGCGACCTGCCCTGGGCGCACGATTTTGGCGACGGGATCGCGCGCCATCCGGTGCAGCTCTACGAGAGCATCGCAATGCTGTTGTTTCTCATGTTGTTCGTGCGCGGTGTCGCGCGGCGTGAACCTGTGTGGCTCGGGCAGGGGTTCTATCTGTTTGCGCTCTGGTATGCCGTGCAGCGTTTCGCGTGGGAGTTCCTGAAACCCTATGCCGGCGTGCTCGGACCACTGAACCTGTTCCATCTGCTGTGTCTGCTGCTTGCCGGCTATGCCATGGCGATGATGCGCGGGCGCGAACGTGTCCACGCGTAAGGCGCGCCCATACCTGTTCTACGGCCAGACGCAGTCGCTGTGTCCGGACTGCATGGCCGTGATCCCGGCGAAGATCGTCTTTCAGGACGACTGCGTCTGGTATCTCAAGCGGTGTGCCGAGCACGGCACCTCGCGTGTGCTGATATCGACTGACATCGACTACTACAAGCGCTGTCGCGAATACATCAAGCCCGGCGACCTGCCGGCGCTGTTCCATACGCGCATCGAGCGAGGCTGTCCGCATGACTGCGGACTGTGTCCGGATCACGAACAGCATTCGTGTCTGGCGATCTTCGACATCATCGACGAATGCAACCTGCGCTGCCCGGTGTGCTTTGCCGATTCCGGGCCGGGACATGGCGGCGCGCGAAGCATGGACGAGATCGAGTCGATGCTCGCGACCCTGCTTCGTACCGAACGCGAGCCGGATCTGGTGCAGGTCTCCGGCGGCGAGCCGACGCTGCATCCCCGGATCTTGGAGATTCTCCGGCGCCTGAAGGCCACCCCGATCCGGCATCTCATGTTGAACACGAATGGCCTGCGCATCGCGCGCGAACCAGAGTTCGTTGCGGAACTCGCAACGCTCAGGCCGGGGTTCGAGGTCTACCTCCAGTTTGATTCACTGCGTCCCGAGGCATTGCGCACCCTGCGCGCAGCCGATCTTGCCGAAGTACGCATGCAAGCCCTACGTAATCTTGAGGCCGCGAACATCTCGACCACGTTGGTGTGCGTCGTGCGCCGTGGCAGCAATGACGACGAGATGAACGAGCTGATCGCGTTCGCGCGCCAGTGGCGCTGCGTGCGCGGCATCACGTTCCAGCCCGTCGAAGACGCCGGGCGCAATACCGCCGGCGGACCGGAACAGCGAGTGACCGTCTCCGAGATTCGTCGCCGGATCATCGATGGCGACAATCCGTTTGCAGATCAGGACCTCGTGCCGCTGCCCTGTCATCCCGAGAACATCTGTGTGGCCTACGCCTACAGGGACGTCGACGAACTGATTCCCGTGACCCGGCACCTCCAGCGCGAGGACCTGCTGGCCGGCGCCGAGAACGCGATCACGTTCGAGACGAATCCGGAACTTCGCAAACAGTTTCTGCGAGTGTTTTCACTGGACGCCTGCGCCGACAAGGGTGCCGAAGAATTGCAGGGTCTGCTGTGTTGCCTGCCGCAGATCGACGCGCCGAACCTGACTTATGCGGATGTGTTTCGGATCGTGATCATGGGCTTCATGGACGCGCACGATTTCTGCATTAGCGCCATCAAGCGCTCCTGCGTGCACTTCGTTGAACCCGACGGCAAGGTCTATCCGTTCGAGACCTTCAATCTGATCTATCGCGATCGGCGCCGACGCGCACGCGCCGCATTGGCTGCTGGAATTTAACAGGCTGTTGAAATTCCCATTTCAACGGCCTGATAACGCGAGACATCCCTGTGTGGCGATCACGGGCTGCTGAAAAGCGAGTTTCAACCGCCGGCTCAACGCGCCGGCCCGGTCAATTGCCTGCGGGTACTCCGTTGCCGGTGCCCGGCGGCGCAGGCAGCCGATACAGATAGTGCATGTCTTCAAATAGCGCCTTGTCATTGTCCTGCACGAAGGCCTGCAAATGTCGCTGCGACGCGGAAAGGTGCACGGTCGAAAACCACTTTCGCTGCTCGATGTTGCCAGCGAGGGCGCCGTCCGACACCGCTTGTTCCACCGTCGTCTGCCGGATCACGGCGATGCCGAGCCGGTCATCGGTCAGCGTGTACTTGACGAACAGGTAGCCGTCTTCGGCGCTTTCCTTTGTGTCGGACCACTTCAGATTCAGATACGTATGGTCGCCGACCGTCGAATTGTGCCCGTGCAGCCCGGAAAGCTTCATCACGCCGTCGGCGTTCCACTCGACCATCATGACGCGCAGCTCGTCGGCCTGTTCGTTGCGCCCGATGTGGACGTAGCCCGTTTCGTTTGGTTCCGTCCAGTACCAAGTGCCGATCAGTTTCGCGTCCAACGCCTGTTCGCCCGGCGCGGTCAGCGCGTGCTCTGACGTCGGTACGCAGGCCGACAGTAGGACAACCACAACAACGAGAGGCAGATGCCGCAAGGTACTCATTTCCGGCCTCATACATGCGTGGCTGTCGCGGATCACAGCGACCGTATCACCGCTTCGTAGTCTGGTTCCTGCGCGATCTCTGGCACGAGTTCGTTGTGGATCACCTTGCCGTCCTCGTCGATGACCACCACGGCGCGTGCGAGCAGTCCGCCGAGCCGGCCCTCGTGCATGTACACTCCGTAATCCTTGCCGAATTCGGGTGAGCGATACACGGAGGCCGAGTCCACGTTGTGAATGCCCTCAGCCGCGCAGAAGCGCTTCAGCGCAAACGGCAGGTCCGCAGAGACGTTCAACACGAGCGTGTTTGGCATCGCGCTCGCCCGTTCGTTGAACTGGCGAACGGACTTTGCACAGGTCGGCGTGTCGATGCTCGGAAAGATGTTCAGCACCACACGGCTGCCGGCGTAGTCTTCCAGCGTGACCGGCGTGAGGTCGGCGCGGTGCAGCCGGAAGGCTGGGGCGGCGCTGCCGACGTCCGGCAGTTCACCGTGGGTTTCGACCATTTCGCCGCGGGAGGAGATCGTCGCCATGGGGATTCCTTGGAGGGTTCTTGCCGATGGGCTAACTCTAGCCCGTCGGCAGCCGATTGGGCAGTGCCGCGCGGCTGTCCTATCATGCGGGGACGACCCGCCCGTCAGAGGCGGGCAGTTCACCACTGGAGTGCGGCATGGCCAGAGCCCTGTACCACTACATCGATGGCGCCCGGGTAGAAGGCGCTAGCGGTCGTTTCGGCGAGGTGTATGACCCCGCCACCGGCGCGGTCGCGGCACGGGTGCCGCTCGCCTCCGGAGCGGAAATCGCAAACGCCGTGGCCACGGCGGCCGCCGCGTTCCCGGGCTGGCGCGACACCACGCCGCTCAAGCGCGCGGCCGTGCTGTTCCGCTTCAAGGAACTGCTCGAACAGCATGCCGACGAACTGGTCGGACTGATTTCCGCCGAACACGGCAAGGTGCCGGCCGACGCGCGCGGCTCACTGGCGCGCGGCATCGAGGTCGTCGAGTTCGCATGTGGCGCGCCGCATCTGCTCAAGGGCACGTTCTCGGAGAACGTCGGCACCAACGTCGACAGCCACTCGGTGCGCCAGCCGCTCGGCGTCTGTGTGGGGATCACGCCGTTCAACTTCCCGGCGATGGTGCCGATGTGGATGTTCCCGATGGCCATCGCCTGCGGGAACTGCTTCGTGCTGAAGGTCTCCGAGCGGGTGCCGTCCACGGCCCTGCGACTCGCCGAATTGTTCAGCGAGGCGGGACTGCCACCCGGCGTGCTGAATGTCGTCAATGGCGATCGCGAGGCGGTGGACGCGCTGCTGACCCATCCCGACGTCGCGGCGATCAGCTTCGTGGGTTCCACG
The DNA here is from genome assembly GCA_020445605.1 of Chromatiales bacterium. Taxonomy (NCBI): domain Bacteria; kingdom Pseudomonadati; phylum Pseudomonadota; class Gammaproteobacteria; order Chromatiales; species Chromatiales bacterium. The sequence goes on along the minus strand of JAGRGH010000032.1, from coordinate 90,503 downwards.
CCGGTGGCCGAGCACGTCTATCGAACCGGCACGGCGCACGGCAAGCGCGTGCAGGCCCTTGGCGGCGCCAAGAACCACATGGTCGTGATGCCCGACGCGGACCTCGACCAGGCCGCCGACGCGCTCATGGGCGCGGCCTACGGCTCCGCCGGCGAGCGCTGCATGGCGATCTCGGTCGCGGTGGCCGTCGGCGACGATACTGCCGACGCGCTGATCGGGCGCCTGGCGCCACGGGTTCAGGCGCTGAAGGTCGGCCCGGCCAGCGACCCCGCCGCCGAGATGGGCCCGCTGGTCACCCGCGCCCACTTCGAACGCGTGAAGGGCTACGTGGACCTCGGCGTCGATGAGGGCGCAATTCTCGTGGTCGATGGCCGCGGCATTGCGGTCGATGGTCACCCGGAGGGCTTCTACCTCGGCGGTTGCCTGTTCGATCGGGTGACGCCGGACATGCGCATCTACAGGGAGGAGATCTTCGGGCCGGTGCTCGTCGTCGTGCGCGTGGCGGACTTCGAGCAGGCGCTGGCCCTGGTCAACGCCCACGAGTACGGCAACGGCACGGCGATCTTCACCCGCGACGGTGACAGCGCACGCAGCTTCAGTTCGCGTGTGCAGGCCGGCATGGTTGGCGTCAATGTGCCAATTCCCGTGCCGATGGCCTTCCACAGCTTCGGCGGCTGGAAGCGTTCGCTGTTCGGTGACCTCCACATGCACGGCACCGAGGGTGTGCAGTTCTACACGCGGCTGAAAACCATCACCTCGCGCTGGCCGACCGGCATCCGCGCGGGCGCCGACTTCCACATGCCGACGATGAAATAACGCAGAGCGAGACCAGCCTATGAGCAAGATCGGATTCATCGGTACCGGGATCATGGGCCGGCACATGGCGGGGCACCTTCAGGCCGCGGGGCACGAGCTTCTGCTGTGCCGGCATCGTTCTGCGCTGCCGGAAGAACTCGTTGCGGGCGGCGCGACCGTCTGCGCCAGCCGGCGCGAGCTGGCCGCGCAGGCCGAGGTCGTCATCACAATCGTGCCGGACACCCCGCAGGTCGCCGAGGTGCTGTTCGGCGACGATGGCATTGCCCCGGCGCTGAAGCCCGGCACGCTGGTCATCGACATGAGTTCGATCTCGCCGATCGAGACGAAGGATTTCGCGCGGCGGATACAGTCAGCCGGCTGTGACTACCTGGACGCGCCGGTCTCCGGCGGTGAGGTCGGCGCGAAGGCCGCGACACTGACCATCATGGTGGGCGGCAGCGAGGCCGCGTTCGAGCGCGCGCGGCCGCTGTTCGAGGTCATGGGCAAGAACATTACCCTAGTCGGTGACAGCGGCGCCGGGCAGACCTGCAAGGTTGCCAACCAGATCATCGTCGCGCTGAATATCGAGGCCGTCGCCGAGGCGCTGCTGTTCGCCTCGAAGGCCGGCGTCGATCCGGCGCGCGTGCGCGAGGCGCTGATGGGCGGGTTCGCGAACTCGAAGATTCTCGAGGTCCACGGCGAACGCATGATCCGGCGCACCTTCAATCCTGGGTTTCGCATCGAACTGCACCAGAAGGACCTGAACCTGGCGCTTTCGGGCGCCCGTGCCCTGGGCCTCAGCCTGCCGAACACCGCCACGGCACAGGAGCTGTTCAACGCCTGCGCCGGCCAGGGCTGGTCCGGCCTAGACCACTCCGCCATGGCACGCGCGCTGGAACTGCTCGCCGCCCACGAGATCTGCTGAGGAAAAAAGACCATGCCCACCATCCGCGCGACCGTCACCCAGCTCGACCATTCCGCATCCAGGGCCGAGGTGCGCGGGCACACGCTTACAATCGACCGGCCCGAGGCCAAGGGCGGACAGAACAAGGGCCCGATGGGGGGCGAGGTGCTGCTGATGGGGTTTGGCGGCTGCTTCATGAGCACCCTGCTGGCCGCGGCGCTTGCCCGTGGAATCTCCCTCAGCGGCGTCCGCGCGGAGATCGAGGGCGATCTCGCCGATGATGCCCCGCCGCGCTATCTCGCCATCCGCATGCGGGTTTCGGGAACCTGCGAACCGGCGGCCGAATTCCAGAAACTGGTCACCATCGCAGAGCGTGGCTGCATTGTGGCGAACACGCTGCGCGCGGCCGTGGACCTCAGCGTGGAGCTGGTGACCTGATCGCGCGCGACGGAAAACTTGCGCACCACTTTGCAACGTGGTGTCTATACTTTCCCGAGTGACCGCCGCCCGTCAGGGAACGGCCACCCCTGCCGAGGCGCCGCCGGCACCCGGCGCGAATGAGCGAAACAACGGGCCCGCCGGCGGCCGCAATAACACCAAGTCGTTGGAGGATGTGATGAGTGATCTGAAACAAGACACCGCGGAGAAGGTCCCCGGCTCCGCGGAAGGCGAGTCCCGCCGCAAATTTCTGAAAGGCGGCGCCGCCGTCGCGGCGGGCGTTGCGGCCGCGTCCGTCGGCGCCCCGGCGATCGTCCGGGCCGCCAAGCCGGTGGTCGTGAAGATGCAGACCTCGTGGCCGGCATCGGACATCTGGATGGATTTCGCGCGTGAGTACACCTCGCGCGTGGAACGCATGTCCGGTGGGCGACTGAAGATCGATCTGCTGCCCTCGGGCGCGGTCGTGAAGGCCTTCCAGGTGCTGGATGCGGTCAACGACGGTGTGCTGGACGCCGCGCACACGGTGCCGGTGTACTGGTACGGCAAGCACAAGGCCGCGTCACTGTTTGGCACCGGTCCGGTGTTCGGCGGAAGCGCCACGACCATGCTGTCGTGGTTCTACGCCGGTGGCGGCAAGGAACTCTACCGCGAGCTGACCCAGGACATCATGGGCCTGAACGTCTATGGCTTCTATGGCTTCCCGATGTTCGCGCAGCCGTTCGGCTGGTTCAAGAAGCCGGTTACGAAGGCCGCCGAACTGCAGGGCTTCAAGTACCGCACCGTCGGGCTTGCGGCCGACCTGATGCAGAAGCTCGGCATGAGCGTTGCACAGCTGCCCGGTGGCGAGATCGTGCCGGCGATGGAGCGTGGCGTCATCGACGCGTTCGAGTTCAACAACCCGTCTTCCGACATGCGGTTCGGTGCGCAGGACGTAGCGAAGTACTACTACCTGTCTTCGTACCACCAGGCCAGCGAATCGTTCGAGTTCCTGTTCAACAAGGACTTCTTCGACGGCTTGGACGACGATCTCAAGGCCATTCTGCAATATGGCGTCGAGGCCGCGAGCACGTCCAACACCGCCAGCGCGATGGACAACTACTCGGCTGACCTGCAAAAGCTGCAGAAAGACAACGGTGTCAACGTCGAGCGTACCTCCAAGGAGATTCTCGACGCCCAGCTCAAGGCCTGGGATCAGCTGATTCCGGAGCTGGAGAAGGACGCCTTCATCAAGAAGGTGCTCGACAGCCAGCGCGCCTGGGTCGAACGGGTCGTGTTCTATGAAATCATGAACGCGCCGGACTATGCGCTTGCGTATGACCATTACTTCCCCGGAAAGCTGAAGCTTTGATCTGACATCCGGATCGGCCGGCCCGGCCGCGGCGAATTCCGCTGTGAAGTCGTCGCGAGTCCGGGCCGAGGCATTTAGGGAAACTCTGAAAATTCCTGAGTTTCCCGCGGCCCATGGACGTGCTGCTCTGGCAATTTAGGGATGGATTGATCAGAGATTCCATAGAAAATCGGAGTAGAGGCGTTGCTTGGCTATATCGCGTTTGCGGATCGCCTGTCGGCCTGGTTCGGCAAGGCGTTCGCATGGCTGATTCTCGTGATGGCCGTCGGCGTGGGCTGGGAGGTGCTGGTCCGCTACGGGTTCAACGCACCGACGAGTTGGGCGTTCGATCTGTCGTACATCACCTACGGCACGCTGTTCATGATGGGCGGTGCCTACACGCTGTCGCGCGGTGGTCATGTGCGCGGCGATTTCGTCTATCGACTGTGGAAGCCGCGCACGCAGGCGCGTGTCGAGCTGATCCTGTATTTCCTGTTTTTCTTTCCCGGCGTGCTGGCGCTGATCATCTCGGGCTGGAAGTACACCGAGCGATCATGGCGTTATCTTGAGGTCAGCGTGAACAGTCCGGCGGGCATTCCCATCTTCCAGTTCAAGGCGGTCATCGTCGCCGCCGGCGTGCTGCTGCTGATCCAGGGCATCGCGCAGGTGTTCCGCTGCATCATCTGCATGCGTACTGGTGAATGGGTGCTGGCCGCCGAGGACATCGAGGAAACCGAGGTCCAGCTGGCGCGTCAGCAGAACGCCGAGCCGGGGCACTTCGCGACCGGTACGGCGCGTGAGGACGGCGCCGACCTTCGCGAAGAATACAAAGACCAACTGGAGCGCTGAGAGATGTCCGACCCGGTAATTGCGCTCGTCATGCTGGGCATCTTTCTGTTCATCATCCTGCTCGGTTTTCCCGTCGCCTTCACACTCATGGCAATGGGCATCATGTTCGGTTATTACGCGTATTTCGACGCGGACCGCATGTGGCGGGCCTACGATCGCGCAGTGGATGCCGGCGCCGACCAGTGGACACAGAGCGAGTTGTGGATAGACGGTCTGTTCAACAACCGGATATTCGATCTGTTCGTCAACCAGACCTACTCGGTCATGTCGAACGACGTGCTCACGGCGGTGCCGCTGTTTCTGTTCATGGGCTACATCGTCGAGCGAGCGAACATCGTTGCGAGGCTGTTTCATACGCTGAACATCGCCGCGCGCCGGGTCCCGGGTTCAATGGCGGTTGCCGCGCTGATCACCTGCACGCTGTTCGCGACCGCGACGGGCATCGTCGGTGCGGTGGTCACGCTGATGGGCCTGCTGGCGTTTCCGGCGATGCTGAAGGCGCGCTACGATACGAGTCTCGCCTGCGGCGTGATCTGTGCCGGCGGCACGCTCGGCATCCTGATCCCGCCATCTATCATGCTGATCGTGTATGCGGCGGCCTCCGGCGTGTCCATCGTCAAGCTCTACGCCGGCGCGCTGTTGCCCGGTCTGCTGCTTGCGGGCCTGTACATGGTCTACGTCGTCGGGCGTTCGATGCTCCAACCGCAGCTGGCTCCGAAGCCGACGAAGGAGGAAGTGGGCGAGTACTCCGTCGGCCAGATCGTCTGGCAGCTGCTGACTTCGTTTTTTCCGCTGGCGTTTCTGATTCTAGCGGTACTGGGTGCGATCCTGTTCGGGCTTGCGACACCATCGGAGGCCGCGGCGGTCGGCGCGCTGGGCGGCCTGTTGCTGACCTTCGCCTATCGCGCCTTCACCTGGCAGCGGCTGCGCGAATCGGTGTATCTCACGGTGCGCACCTCGGCGATGGTGTGCTGGCTGTTCGTGGGCTCGTGGACGTTTTCGTCGGTGTTCTCGTATCTGGGCGGCGAGCAGATCATCTCGGATTTCGTCACCGGGCTCGACATGTCGCCGATCATGTTCCTGATCCTCGCGCAGCTGATCATCTTCCTGCTCGGCTGGCCGCTGGAATGGTCGGAGATCATCATCATCTTCGTCCCGATCTTCCTCCCGCTGCTGCCACATTTCGGCATCGATCCGCTGTTCTTCGGCATTCTGGTCGCACTGAACCTGCAAAGCTCGTTCTTGACGCCGCCAATGGCGATGTCGGCGTACTACCTAAAGGGCATCGCGCCACCGCATGTGCAGCTTGTCGAGATCTTTCGCGGCTGCTATCCGTATCTGGCGATGGTGCTGCTGGCCATGATCGTTCTCTATGTGTTTCCGCAGATCGCGTTCTGGCTGCCGGACCTGATCTATGGGCACTGATTCGCCACGACACGCTTGCGATCGCTGACCAGTGGCCGTTGATCAATCGACAGGCGCGCTCGAGCTTCGCGAGCGCATCGCCCGCGGTGAACTGAGCGCCGTCGACGTTACGGCCGCAAGCCTCGCACGCATACGCGAGCGTGAGCCGTTGTTACACGCCTGGGCGCATCTGGATGAAAGTCACGCCATGGCACAGGCACGGGCGCTCGATGCGCACCGCGCGAGCGGCCGACCGATCGGACCGCTGCACGGGCTGCCCGTGGGCATCAAGGACATCATCGACACCGCCGATCTGCCGACGGAAAACGGCAATGCGCTGGATGCGGGCCGCAGGCCCGGCGCGGACGCCACCGTGGTCTCGCGCCTGCGTGCGGCGGGTGCGGTGATCCTCGGCAAGACCGTCACCGCCGAGTGCGCTTATCTGGCGCCGGGTGCGACGCGCAATCCGCATGATCCAGCGCACACACCGGGCGGCTCCTCCTCGGGCTCGGCGTCCGCCGTCGCCGATGGCATGGTGCCGCTCGCGCTCGGCACGCAGACCGGCGGTTCGGTCATTCGGCCGGCGTCGTATTGCGGTGTCGTCGGCTTCAAGCCGACGTTTGGATTGCTGCCGCGCACGGGCTTGCTGCGCACTTCGCGCCGGCTGGACACGCTCGGAGCGTTCGGACGGTCCGTCGCGGATGTGGCTCTGATTACGGACGTCCTCGCTGGCTTTGATCGCGGCGATCCGGACACGCGGCCCGCTGCGCCGCCGGGTCTGCTGGCGACCGCGCTGAGCGAGCCGCCGGTCGCGCCGCAGTTCGCGTTCGTGAAGACCGCGGTGTGGGAGCAGATCGATGCGGATTGCGCCGAAGGGTTCGCGGAACTGGTTGCGGCCCTCGGCGAGCAATGCGACGAGGTGGAGCTGCCGCGCGTGTTCGCGGAGGCGGCGCCCGCGCACCGGCGCATCATGCATGCGGAGATCGCGCACAACCTGCGCCACTACCATGCCCATGGCGCGGAAAAACTTGCGCCGCAGACGCGGGCCGGCATCGAGGAAGGACGAACGATCGCCGCGGCCGACTACCTCGCCGCACTCGACTGGCGCGAACCGTTGTACTCGGCACTCGAGGAGGTGTTCGCGCGCTATGACGCAATCATCACGCCGGCCGCGCCCGGCGCGGCACCGCACGGAATCGAAAGCACCGGAAGCGCCGCATTCAACGTGCTATGGTCATTACTGGGTGTGCCGGCGGTGAGCGTTCCGCTGCTCATTGCGGCCAACGGCCTGCCGATCGGCGTGCAGATCGTGGGCCGGCGTAATGAAGACGGACGCCTGCTGCGCACCGCGCGCTGGCTAGACAGGTTTCTCGAAGTCTGACTCTTACTCCGGAGGCCGGACGGTGACCGACAAGATCATGGCATTCCTGGCGCTGGCGACGATGATCGGGTTTCTCGCGATCGTGGCTTGGTTCGTGCCCGACATCGATCTCATCCTGGTCATCGGCTTCGTTTCGCTGCTTGCCGTTTACGACTTCTGGCGAACCTTCCGCGAGCGTCGCGGCACGAAAGCCTCACGCTAGGCCAGCCGGTCGCGGGGTTCGCGCCCGGCCACGATCGCATCCAGGTTGTCCAGCACCCGGAATCCCATCGCGTCGCGGGTCTCGCGCGCAGCGCTGCCGATATGCGGCAGCAGGAACGCATTTTCGATGTCGCGATAGCGCGGATCGATGTTCGGCTCGTTGTTGAACACATCAAGCCCCGCCGCAAACAGCTTGCCGGATTTCAGTGCCGCGATCAGGGCGTCGTCATCGATCACCGCGCCGCGCGCGGTGTTCACGACCACGGCGTCATCCGGCAGCAGCGCGATGCGTTCGGCATTCAGCAGGCCGCGGGTCTCGGCAGTCGCCGGGCTGTGGATGGACAGAAACTGGCTGACACCGAGCAGGCTTTCCACGGACCCGTGATAGGTCGCACCCGCCTCGGTCGCCGGGTCCAGTCGGTGACGGTTGTAGTAATGGATCTCCATGTCGAAGCCTCGGGCGCGACGTGCGAGCACCTGGCCGACCCGTCCCATGCCCAGGATGCCCAGGCGCTTGCCGGTGATCTCCAGGCCGAGATTGGCGGTCGGACTCCACTCGGCCCAGGTGTTCGTGCGCAGCATGTGCGCTCCTTCGTGTGCGCGGCGCGCGGCCGCCAGCAGCAGGAGCATGGCGATCTCCGCGGTCGCATTACTCAGTACATCGGGTGTGTTCGTCACGATGATGCCGCGCGCGCGTGCCGCCGTGAGGTCGATGTGATCGTGGCCGACCGAGTAGGTGCAGATCGCCCGAACGGTCTCGGGAAGCTCGGCGACCACACCGGCATCCATGCGTTCGGTGTGGCAGGGAATGACCGCCACCGCATCCGTCGACAAGGCCAGCAGCCGGTCACGTGGGTAGACCTGGTCATCGGGGTTCAGACGTGGGTCGTAGTCGCGCCTGAGGCGCGCTTCGACCGCATCCGGGAGGCGGCGGGTCACCAGTACGATGGGCTTCGCGGGCATTGCGGTTTCTCCGGGTGTGGCAGGCCGGGCTGAGTTCGGGGATTACCCGGCAACGATAGCAGCGCACGGGCGCATTCAACGGTCGAATCTGCCGTATCCACAGAGGCCGCGTCGCAGCGTTCGGGATGGATCCCGCTCCCTTGATCCAGCGCAAACCCGGGCGTAGGGTCATGGGTTTAACATCAACGATGTCAGTTTGATGACAGGCGCGCGGCCCCGCAAGACTCCGGCGCGGGCCTTGCGTCGCTGGCGCCTCCGCGACCTGATGGGTGAACGACATGGATAAATCCGCCGAGAACAAGAGCGAAGCCACTGACACCGCGGCCAAGCCCGCCGCAACGAGCGAACCCGCCGCCGCTCCGACACCCGAACCGGGCAAGCCCGGCGCCAAGCGCCGTGCCCGAAAGGCCGCGGAACCCGGAAATGGCGCGGCGCACCCTTCGCGCGCGCATGAGCTGGCCGACATGCGTCACGACGCGGACGCGATCCGCCGCGCGTTCGAGACCGGCGAGTATCCCTACCGCAGCAGGCTGCGGCGCGCGCACTACGAGGAGCACAAGGCCGAATTGCAGGTCGAGCTGCTGAAGATTCAGAAGTGGGTCAAGGAAACGGGGCAGAAGATCGTTGTGATCTTCGAGGGTCGCGACGCGGCCGGCAAGGGCGGCACGATCAAGCGCTTCATGGAACACCTGAACCCGCGCGGCGCGAAGGTCATTGCACTCGACAAACCGACCGACGAGGAGCGCACGCAGTGGTATTTCCAGCGCTACATCAAGCATCTGCCGTCCGCGGGCGAGATGGTGTTCTTCGACCGCTCCTGGTACAACCGCGCCGGCGTCGAGCGCGTGATGGGTTTCTGCACGCCGAACGAGTATCTGGAGTTCATGCGCCAGTGCCCGGAACTGGAGCAGATGCTCGTGCGCTCCGGCATCCGGCTGTTCAAGTACTGGTTCTCGGTCACGCAGGACGAGCAGTCGCGCCGTTTCACGGCGCGCAAGGGCGATCCGCTCAAGCACTGGAAGCTTTCGCCGATCGACCAGGCGTCCCTGAACCGTTGGGACGACTACACCGAGGCCAAGGAGGCGATGTTCTTCTATACGGATACGGCCGACTCGCCGTGGATCATCGTCAAATCCGATGACAAGAAGCGTGCGCGCCTGAACTGCATGCAGCATTTCCTGTCGTCGCTGCCCTATCCGGATCGTGACAAGTCCGTGGTCCGTGGGCCGGACCCTCTGATCGTCGGCGCCGGGCGCCAGGTCGTGCACGCGAGCGAACACATCCTCGGCAAGAGCCTGCATCCGGGGCAGCGCCGGTCCAGCAGCGAGTGAGCGGGTGTGGCGCCGCGCGCGCGGGCGCGCGGCGTCGACGAAGTCTCAGGCCCGGCGGGTGACGGTCACGTCGATCGCGCCCGCGTTGTTGCCATAGCGCGATTTCAGATCGTTCGCGAACAGCCACAGATCGGCGTCACGGGTCGCGGTGAATTCCATGCCATCGACGGCGTCGCCGAGGCGAACGAGTTCGTCGTCCTCGTCGCCGTAGGCGCCGACCAGTTCGAACCAGTCCGCCAGCGGTTCGCGGCGGTTGTCCTCGAACCACTCGACGATCTTCTCCTTGACCCAGCCGAGTTGCTCGGATTTCCAGCCACGGGCATCACAGGGTTCCAGATCGCCATCCTTCCACGTCCCTTCGGCCTTGACGTGGTAGCGCGCGCCGCGCTCGAGCGTTACGCCGGACCAGTTGTACTGCTGTTCGGCCAGTACGCTGGTCGTGTGCGACTCGCCGATGGCGAGTATCAGGCCCGGCGCGCTCGGATCGATGCTGTCGCCGGGCTGCTGAGCGCGTCGCGGGTCGCGCTGCGGATCCTTGTTCTCGCTGACAATCGCAAAGCGATCGATCTTCGCGTATTTCACCTGCGTGCGTTTCGCCGCATCGATCGGCAGGCCGACGCCAACGGCCTTGTCGAGCATCCATTGCAGCGCGATGTTCGAACGGTCGGGATTGCGGTTGCCACCGCCGATGTCGCTGTGCACGCCGCGGAACCAGCGCTCCTCGACGAAATCGCGTGAGTTGTCTGGGTCCAGCCGCGTCAGTCCGAAGGTTTCGCGGCGCTCGTCCAGCGCCATCGCATGGAAGCAGTGCCGGACGTTGCGCTCGACGTGGTCGATCTCCCAGCCGAGGTTGATGGCCTGGAAATTGACGATGGTGTCGACATTAAGCCCGAACGAGCCAACGATGTCCCAGACTCCAAGGAAGCGGATCGGTGCCTGCGCGCCGTCGATGTGCGTGCCATCGGGCAATTCGATGCCCTTTGTGGCGATCAGGTTCGCGAAGTGCACCGCCAGCGCGGCGCCACGACTGAAGCCGACGATATCGATTTCGTGGTCGCCCGCAGCCCATTGTTTGCCCAGCGCCTCGTGCATCTCGCGGATGCGCGTATGTCCGCCGGCGCCGAACAGGCCGCCGATCGCGCGCCCGATCGCGCCCATGCGCGTGCCGACCCCCGACAGGTAAAAGGATTGCCTGGTGTACAGCTCCTTGAACCGGACGACATTGGAGTCTTCCGCGTCGTCGTCTGCATCGGTGTTCCAGGTGCCGTCGAATGCATACAGTGCCATGATCGCCTCCTTGGGCTTGGCTGAAAGGAAATGCGACGGGGGTCGCGATGGCTGGCGGCGCTTACGTTGCGGACGCCTCGCCGTGAACGGTTACGGTGATGCGCCGGGTGTGCGCAGCGCTGCGATGTTCCCACAGATACACGCCCTGCCAGGTGCCGAGCGCCAGGCGCGCGCCGCTTACGGGCAGCGTCAGCTCGCTGCCCGCAATCATGGTGCGCACATGCGCGCTCATGTCGTCTGGCCCTTCTTCATCATGACCGAAGGTCGGGTCGCCGTCGGGTGCGATGCGCGCCATGAAGGTCTCCAGATCGCGCCGTACCTGCGGATCGGCATTCTCGGTCAGCAGCAGCGAGGCACTGGTGTGGTGGCAGAACACATGGCACAGCCCGGTCAGGACCCCGCTGTCACGCACGACCCCGGCGACACTCGAAGTCAGTTCATGGCTGCCGCGCCCCCGGGTGCGGTGCGTGAAGCTATCCTGTCTGAAACGTGGGGCCATGACACCTCAGTCTACGTCAGCCGCAGTGGTTACGGGACCCGGAATGCAGAGCTTCGATGCACATCGATGAAATCAACCAGTTGCGGTCGGCGCTCGGCAGGGATGCGGCCGATGTCGACCTCGTGGAAACGCACATCTCCTGGGTGCTGCTTGCTGGCACCGACGCATGGAAGATCAAAAAGCCGGTGAACTTTGGCTTCGTGGACTTCAGCACACCGGAGCTGCGTGCACGCGCATGCGCGGACGAACTGCGGCTGAACCGACGGCTCGCGCCCGAGCTCTATCTGGGCGTCGTTTCCGTAGTCGCACGCAACGGCACCCTTGCGATCGGCGGGGCCGGCCGGTTCGTGGAATATGCGGTGCACATGCGCCGGTTCGATCACGCCTGCGTGGCGAGCGACCTCGCGGACCGCGGCGCACTGCGCGCAGACCAGCTCGATGCCTTCGCCGCCGATCTGGCCAGGTTCCACGCAAGCCTTCCGCCAAGTGACGCGCAGTGTCCGTTTGGAAAGCCGGACGACCTACAGGCGCGCACGCTGGAGAATTTCGAGCCGATCCAATCCAGACTTGGCGGGTCAGGCGAGCTTGCGAGCCTGCGTGAACGGCTGACCGGGTGCTTCGATGCGCTGGCCGAGCGGATGGAGCGGCGTCGCGCCGATGGATTTGTCCGTGAATGTCACGGCGATCTGCATCTCGGCAATCTGGTCGAGTGGGGCGGTCGGCTGCTGGCATTCGATTGCCTGGAGTTCAACGCCGCGTTGCGCTGGGGCGACGTCGCCGCGGAGATCGCGTTTCCGTACATGGACCTCATGGCGCGGGGACACCCGCGAATGGCATGGCGTTTCCTCGACCGGTATCTCGCCCGATCCGGTGACTACGCGGCGCTGGGTCTGCTCGGATATTGCTCGGCCTATCGTGCGCTGGTGCGTGCGAAGGTTGCCGCTTTGTCGGCGACCGATGGCGACCCCGCCACCGGCGGGATTCGTCACTATGTCGAACTGGCGCGCGAATTCGTGCGTCCGAGGCGCGGCGCGCTGGTGTTCATGCACGGCGTATCGGGTTCGGGAAAATCCGTCGTCGCCGATGAAATCGCGCAACGACTGGGCGGTGTGCGCATCCGTGCGGACGTAGAACGCAAGCGCTTGGCGGGTCGTGATGCAGGTGACCGGCTGGAGCCGGAGTTCTATACAGACCAATGGCATAGCCGCACCATGCAGCGTCTGCTCGATCTGGGCCTCGCGGTCGCCGCGGCGGGATATGTGGCCGTTCTAGACGCGACCTGGCTCGACCCGCAGGCGCGGGCGAATGCGATCGATCAGGTCCGGGCGCGAGGTGTGTCTTGCGCGATCGTGTCCGTGCATGCTGACGTCGACACCTTGCGCGAGCGCGTGGCCGCGCGCAGCGGTCTCGGCAACGATCCCTCGGATGCGGATCTCGCCGTACTCGAGGCACAGCTCGCCGGCTTCACTCCGCTGACCTGCGACGAAGCCGGTTACGCGTTGACGGTGGATACCTGTGACGGCCGGCTCGACTACGATGAACTCGCCGTTCAACTTCGCCGCCTGATCGAATGACGCTTGTGGGTGGCGACCGGAATGCCGTCGCCATCGGTGCCGGCCGTGCCTGTTCGTCCTCTTTCGTTTTCAACGGCTTGCAGCCGTCGTTGTGGCGTCACATCCATGCGCCGCGGGAAACTCTGAATTGTTCAGAGTTTCCCTAATCCAGCGGAATCCGGATGATCTGGCCGACGAAGATCAGGTCCGGGTTCTTGATGACCTCGCGGTTCGCTTCGAAGATTCGCGGATACAGGCTCGCCTTGCCGTAGTAACGCTTGGCGATCGCCGAGAGCGTGTCACCGGATTTGATCTGGTACATCTCGACCTTGATCTCGGTGGCCGGGGTTGGATGCACCACGCCCGCCGCGTTGACCTGCTTGACGCCTTTGACATTGCCGGCCATCAACACCGCCTTTTCCATCGCCTCCACGCTGTCGGCCTCGCCGCTGATGGAAACCACGCCATCGTTGAAAGCGACCTTGAGGTCCTTTACGCCGGGGTTGTCCTCCTCAATGTGTTTTTGGATGCTCGTGGCCTCGTCGTCGCCCTTTTTGAACAGCTTGCGCCCGAGGCTCAGGCCGAATTCCCAGAATTGCATGGATGGCTCCTTGTTGCGGTTGGCAGTAGGGTGGCTGGCTGAATTTATAGACCGCGTGCGCGCCGTGCGCAAACGCCGCGATGCACGGCCGGCGGTCGCCCGCTGCGTCGGTCGGCATGGATTTCGCTTGGTGTCCGGTCCAGTGTGGATGTTTCCGCTACTGAATTTGGAGGTGTCCTGCGATGCGTGGCCCATTGAGATCATCGCTCGCTCGGGGACTCGTGCTGCTGACCGGTCTGGCGCTGATGACGGCCGGCTGTCGCGCTGAGACGGGCGTGGTGCCGCCAGCGCCCGCGCCGGCGTTCACGCACACCGCGCCCGCGCAGTGGATCGGCTCGCCGCCGCTCACGCTGGCGGCGCTGCGTGGCAAGGTTGTGCTGCTCGACGTCTGGGCGTTCGAGTGCTGGAACTGTTACCGCTCGTTCCCGTGGCTGAACGCCATGGCCGCGCGGCTGGAACCGAGGGGTCTTCAGGTCATCGGCGTGCACACGCCCGAGTTTGATCGCGAAAAGGACCGCGGACGGCTGGAGGCCAAGGTCGCCGAGTTCGGTCTGCACCATCCGGTGATGATCGACAACGACTGGAGCTACTGGAACGCGCTCGGCAACCGGTACTGGCCGGCCTGGTACGTGCTCGACCGGCAGGGGCGGATTCGCGGCCGGTTCATCGGTGAGACCCACGCGGGCGATGCCCAGGCGCAGCGCATCGAGGCGCTGATCGAGACACTGCTCACGGAGCCTGGCTGAGCCCTGAGCAGATTGTTGAAAAAGGCCTCTCCATGGCCTTTTCAACATCGCAACCGAAAAGCGCGGTTTTCGGTTGCTCACGAAAATCAAACACTTGGGTGTTCGATTTTCGGGCGAGACGACCCTGCCTCGCGCTAACAGGCTGCTGAAAAGAGAAGTTCAACAGCCTGTTAGCGCAGGAGCGTGATGCGCCGGGTGGTTTCCGGGCTCGGGTAGTAGGTCCAGCGGCCGCCTTCGTAGCGCTGTTCGATGCCGATGGCCTCGAGCCCGTCGTCGATCAGCCGGCCGCGGTAGATGCGCCCGTCGGTGGCTTCGAACTCGACGATCCGCCCGACGTGGTCACCCATCGCGTCGTAACCGATCGTGCGCAGCGTCGGCCGGCGTTCGCGTGCTGCCGGCGCACCCGCGGAATCCGTCGCGGATTGGTGATCCGCGCCGCTGTCCGCACCGCTCGCGGCTGATTCCGGGCGCGGCTCGAATCCGATGGTGACGTCGCTGCGATCGCCAACCGTCAGCGTGAACTCGATCTCACGCAGCAGCGGCAGGCTGCCCTCGGTGTTCAGCCGCACGCTGTCGATCTGGCCGGTCGGCTTGCCGGTCAGGAGCAGGGTGCCTGGCTGATCGAGATAGGCCTGCAGTTCGTCCCGGGTCGCGGCGTTCAGGCGTTCGTCGCTGCGCGCGCCCAGCTGGTCTCCAGCTGCGTCGACAAACCACCCCAGCACGGTGGCCCGATCCGCATTGCTGGCCTGGATGCATTGGGCGACCAGCGCCTTGAGTGCACCGAGGTCGTCGTGTTCCAGCTGCAGATAGCGCAGCTGTGGGTTCGAGCGCTCGGGAATCTCCCGATTCAGGCCGCTGATGCGAAGGGTTGCGTAGTCGCGCGTGAAACCGGCCACGAGCACGTCGAGCGCGGCTTCCACACTGCCGCCGGGTTCGACGATCAGCGACACGCTGAGGTCCAGCGGGCGTTCGGCGGTGGCGACGGTGAAGGTCTGCGGAAACGCGCCGCAGGCCCGCGGCCAGCCGCCCGAGGCGAGTTGGGGCGCGCCTTCTGCGCGCGGCCCGCGCAGTTCGATGGCCTTGAGGCGTACGCCGAAGCGGTCCGGGAAGTTGTCGAGGCTGCCGACCAGGGCCTCGATCAGGTTCAGGGTGCCGCCGAAGTCCACGGTCAGATGCTCGGCGCGCAGTGACCGATCGCCGCCGCGTTCGGCAACGACCGGCTCGACCAGCCGCAGCCGCCCACCGAGTTCGGTCTCGACACGCCCGTAGCCGATCTCTGCAAACGGCGAAACGGTTTCGATCGCCTCGTCAAGCCGAACCTTGACCCGCCACGGCAGCACAAAGGCGTACAGCACGAATGCGATCAGCGCCAGAAACGCCAGGCTGGTTGCGATGCCGAAGAGCTTTTTCACGGGCGCTGACGCCTACTGGAGCTGCGGAGCCCGCCTGCTGCGGGCGCGTTCAGGCTAACGCCGCCGGGGCGCATGCGCAAACGCGTGTAAACGCAGTTTCCGCCGGATGCCGCAGGGCCGCTTGGGGCATTTGCGCCCGTTTGCATCGCATGTGCTCGCCGCGCCCGTAATCATTTTGAAACATCCCGCGCCCAGACTGACTCGTTCGATTTTTCCCGAGGGCTGCCCCGGTGTCCGTATTCGATCTGCTCAAGCATGAAACCACGATTCGCGAGTTTCCGGCCGGTGCCACGCTGTTTGCCGCAGGCGACCCGGGCGATGCGATGTATTACGTCCTCGACGGCGAGGTCGAGGTGCTGGTTGGCGACAAGCCCATCAACTCCCACGGTCCAGGCGAGATTTTCGGTGAAATGGCCTTGATAGACCGTGAAGTGCGTAGCGCAACGGTCAGGGCACGCACCGACTGCCGGGTGGTCACCGTCGACCAGCGCCGGTTCGTGTTTCTGGTCACCCAGCAGCCGTACTTCGCCCTCGAGGTCATGGGCATCCTGGCCGACCGCCTGCGCCTGCGCACCCAGGCCTGACCCGGGCCGAAACCCGCACAAGCCGTCGCGCTACCGGTAGAATCGACCGCGGCGAGCGGCCCGTCCTGCGGGATCGCGCCCAAGCGGTGGCCCGCGTCCTGTCGCGGGCGGCTTGAACAGGTTGTTGAAAAAAAATGGCCCATCCATGGCCTTTTCAACATCGCAACCGAAAAGCGCGGTTTTCGGTTGCTCACGAAAATCAAACACTTGGGTGTTCGATTTTCGGGCGAGACGTCCCTCTCTCGCGATAACAGGCTTTTGAAAAGGGAATTTCAACAGCCTGTTAAGACCCCCGTCCAAGAGGGGTCGACATCAGGGGCAAGCGCGCGTAATCGCCCGGGCCGGCTCCGGTTTCGGGCGGCCGACGGGCAGACGTTTGCGCGCACGACCGGCGCAAATGGTCGTACTTTCAAGGCGGGGGTATGGGGTATTTCATGGATCTCGCGGCGCGGCACCGCTGGCTGGTGCTGGCCGTGCTGGCGTCGATCACCGTGGCCATGGCCTGGTCTCTTGATCGCCTGCAGTTTCAGCTGCTGGCCGAAGGTCTTGCGAGCAGCGAGCCCGAGGCCGTCGCGCTCAACTCGCACCTGCACGACACCTATGGTTCCGAGAGCCTGGTCGTCGTCTACCTTGCGGGTGCGAACCTGCTGGATGCCGCCGGGCTGTCGAGCGCGCATGCCACGATCGAACGGATCGGTGAGCTGCCTTTCGTCGCGCGCACCGAGAGCCTGTTTTCAGTCAGCCGCATGCGCACGGTCAACGACGAGTTCCAGGCCTCGCCGTACCTGACGCCGCCGTTCGATGAGCCCGCGGTATTCGAGGAGGCGATCGAGGCCGCGCGCCGCGACCCGTTCATTGCGAACAATCTGCTCGCGGTGGACAGGCCCGCGATGGCCGTCAACGTCTATTTGCGCGAGCCCGATGGCGAGGACTTCGACGCACGCGTGGTCGCGGGCCTTGACCATGCAATCGAACCGGTTCGCGCCGAGTTTGAGCAGGCGTTTCAGATTGGCGGGCCGTTCGTGCGCGAGCGCATCGCCGAACGCATCCGCGCCGATCAGACCAGCATCGTCCCGCTGGCCCTCGGGGTGCTGCTCGTAACCCTCGGGCTGGCGCTGCGACGCACGAGCGCCGTGGCGCTGCCGATGACCACGGCGCTGCTCAGTGTCGTGTGGACGCTCGGTCTGATGGCATGGCTGGGCATACCGGTGAACGTGATGACCTCGGTCGTGCCGGCGCTGCTGGTGATCATCGGTTCGACCGAGGACATCCACCTGTTGTCGGAGTTCATCGCCGTGCGCTCGAGCGGCGAAACGCGAGCGCGTGCGCTCGGTGCGATGAACCGGCGCATGGGCATGGCCGTGACGCTGACGTTTCTGACGACCTATCTCGGTTTTCTGTCCATTTCACTCAACGACCTGCATCTGCTCCACCAGTTCGGACTGATTGCCTCGACCGGTCTGGCGTTCAACTTCGCCATCACGGTCAGCCTGCTGCCGGCGGCGCTGAGTTTCGGGCCGGATGCCGGACGCGTACGCCCCACCCGCAGTGTCGCCGATGTATTCGGCGCCTTCGCCGAGGGGCTGTATCGACGCATTTCGGGCGCGCGGCTCAAGGTGTTCATCGCCACGGCGATCATCGTCGCGGTATCGCTGTACGGAACACTGGGCCTGCGCGTGAACAACAGTTCGCTCGGCTACTTCGACCGCCAGTCCGAGGTCCTGCAACGCGTCGCCACCCTCGGCGAAGAGATCGCCGGGCTGGAAAGCTTCTCCGTGCTGATCGACTCCGGCATCCAGGGCACCTTTCAGCAGGTGCGCTACCTGAAGGCGATCCAGGAGTTTCAGCGCTGGCTCGAGGACAATGCACTGGCGGACAAGACGCTTTCGTTCGCGGACCACATCGCGCTGATTCACACCGCGATGGAGGGCGACGACGGCGCGCAGCCCTATCTGCCGGACTTCGATGACGTCGTGCGCGAGTACACCGCGCTGGTGTCTCACGACCGCTTTGCCGCGTTCGTCGACGTGGATTATTCGGAAGCGCGCATCCTGGTTCGCCATGACCGCGAATCGACCGAGGCGCTGGCCGAACTGCTGGACGCGATTCAGGGCTGGGCCGGCGAACATCTCGATCGTGGGCTGCGCCTGCGCGCGACGGGCGATTCGATTCTGCACCTGCGTGCGGCGGACTCGCTGATCGATGCACAGCTGCAATCCATCGGCATGATGGCCGTTGTGATTGTCGTGATCATCGGCATACTGTTCGTCAACGTACGGGCCGGGCTGATAGCCGTCGTGCCGAATCTGGTGCCGATCGTCGTGCTGTTCGGTGTGATGGGTGCGACGGGCATCTCACTCGATACCGGCACCGCCATGACCGCGGCGATCGCGCTGGGCATCTGCGTGGATGACACCATGCATTTCATGGTGCGTTATCACGAGAACTCCCGCACAGAGAGTCGCAGCGCCGTGGTGCTTGCACGCACGGTGCGCGAGGAGGCGCTGCCGATCTTTTCGACCTCGCTCGCGCTGGCGGCCGGTTTCGCGACGCTGATGGTCTCGTCGTTTCCGCCAGTGGTGCATTTCGGTGCGCTCAGCGCGCTGGTCATTGCGATCGCGGCGGTCGCCACATTCGTACTGACGCCGTTGCTGCTGGCGAGCACGCGCCTGATCACGATGTGGGACGCCCTGTCGCTGAGCCTGCGCACCCGGATCCAGGACGAATGCCAGCTGTTCGAGGGGCTGCGTCCCTGGCAGGTGCGCAAGACCGTGCTTCTGTCGCGCGTGCAGAACTATGCGCCGGGCGCGGCCATCGTCGAGCAGGGCAGTCGCGGGCAGGAGCTGTTCATCCTGCTCGACGGCGCGGCCGAGGTCTACCAGGCGCGCGAGACCGGCGAGCGGCTGAAGCTTCGGGAACTTGGCCCGGGTTCGGTGATCGGCGAGTTGTCCCTGCTTGCGGACATGCCGCGCACCGCCGACGTGATCGCCACGGCGCAGACACGCGCACTGGTACTCGACTGGGACGGTATCGCCAACCTGATCCGCGTGTATCCGCGCGCCGCGGCCAAGCTGTACCGGAATCTCGCCACGATCATCGGCCAGCGGCTCGCCAATGTCGGTGGCTGAACCGCACGGTAGATTGTCATGCGTCGTCGTTGCGCGCGTGCGCGCGGCGACCCTGCTCAGTACACTGGGGCGACCGCGCCTGCGGCCGCCGGAGCCATCGCCATGACCCTGCGTGTACGCCTGACCCTGACCCTCGTTGCGATCCTGGGCCTGTTCGCCCTGAACGTTGCCGTGTTCCTCTGGGGCGGTCACGTGAACAAAAAGGGCGTGGCCGGCATGGAGAGCGCCATCAGTTCACAGCTGCATGCCACGCGTCTGCAGCAGGCCATCGAGCGCCGTTTCAAGGAACTGCGCGTGATCGAGGCCCTGCGCGTGACCGGCGAATCGGGTCTGACCTCGGAGCGCGAACGGCGCGACATGCTCCAGCGCATGGATCAACTCGGCGCGATGTTCAACTCCCTGGCCGGCGCCGAAAGCACCGAAGACCGCGATGCGCTGAAGACGCTGAGCAGCGAGGGGCTGGAACTCGTTGCGCGCTGGCGCGAGTACGTCGACTGGCCCAGCGAAGAGGCGGTCAATCCCCGGCCGCAGCAGGATTCGGGTCGGAAATCGATTGCTCCGCCCGTTGACCTGCCTCTGTCCGACCGCTTTCCACAGGTTGCCGACCAGCTCAGCGCGCTGGTCGACCGACAGTCGGCGCGTGCCGAGACTGCCGCGAAGGATATCGCCGATTCGCGCGGGTTCGTCGCAAAAGTCGGCGGCGCGGTGTTCGTCATCACGGTGCTGATTGCTGCGGCGCTGGGCTTGCGCATCATCCGCTATGTCGGCAGTTCGCTAGACGAACTCGCCAACGGTGCGCGGCGCATCGGCACCGGCGATCTGCTGCACCGCATCCAGGTGCGCAATCGCGATGAGATGGGCCTGCTGGCCTCCACCTTCAATGACATGGCCGTTGCACTCGGGCGCGCCCTGCGCGAGGCCGGCGACGAGAAGGCGCGTGCGGATGCGGCGAATTCGGCCAAGAGCGCGTTCCTCGCGAACATGAGCCACGAACTGCGCACGCCGATGAACGCGATCATCGGTTACAGCGAGATGCTCATCGAGGATGCCGAGGACGACGGGCTGGAGGACTTCAGCAAGGACCTGGTCAAAATCCGCGCCGCCGGCAAGCACCTGCTGGCCCTGATCAACGACGTGCTCGATCTGTCCAAGATCGAGGCCGGTCGCATGACCCTGTTTGCCGAAGACTTCGATGCAAAGGAGCTGATCCAGGACGTCCTGACCACCGTGCAGCCGCTGGTCGACAAGAACAGCAACAAGATCGTTGCCGACGGGCTGGAAACCATCGGCCAGATGTCATCGGACCAGACCAAGGTCCGGCAGATCCTGATGAACCTGCTGAGCAATGCCTGCAAGTTCACCTCGGAAGGCACGATCACCCTGCAGACCGAGCGCCTGCCCGGAGATGCAAACACTGGCGACCGTGTCGTGTTCCGCGTCATCGATACCGGCATCGGCATGACCGAGGAGCAGCTCGGCAAGGTGTTCGAGGCGTTCACTCAGGCCGACAGCTCCACGACCCGCAAGTACGGCGGCACCGGCCTGGGGCTGGCGATCAGCCGCAAGTTCGCGCGCATGATGGGCGGCGACATCACCGCCACCAGCATTGCCGGCAAGGGCACGACCTTCACGCTCGAGATTCCGGCCGAGATCGCCGGCGAGCCGAGCGCGCAGGAGGCGAGTGCGGCGGCGCCGCCCGGGTCCGGTGACGCGGCCGCGGCGCCTGCCATGGCCGTGACCTCGGCGAGCGGCGACCGGCTGCCGACGGTGCTGGTCATCGACGACGACCCGGCCGTTCTGCAGCTCGAAAGCCGTTACCTGTCGCGTGACGGCTACCGGGTCATCGTCGCGCAGGGCGGCGAGCGCGGCTTGGAACTCGCGCGTGCCGAACAGCCCGATGCGATCACGCTGGACCTGATCATGCCCGGCATGAACGGCTGGGCGGTGCTCAATGCACTGAAAGCGGACACGCGCACCTGCGACATCCCGGTGATCCTCGCGAGCATGCTCGACGAGGCCGATGCCGGCGTCAGCTGGGGCGTCGCCGAGTACCTCACCAAGCCGATCGATCAGCAGCGTCTGGCCGAGACCCTGCGGCGCGTGCTGCCGGCCGTGACCAGTTCCAACATCCTCGTGGTCGAGGATGAGGAATCGCAGCGACGCATGGTCATCCGGGCGCTCGAGCGCGAGAACTGCCGCGTCACCGGCGCCGAGAACGGCCACTTGGCACTGGATTTGCTTAACAAGAAGAAGACCTTTGACCTGATCCTCACCGACCTTCTGATGCCGGTGATGGACGGATTTGAATTTCTGGAGAATTTGCAGTCCAAGCCTGAATGGCGCGAGATTCCGGTGGTCGTGATCACCTCGATGGACCTGTCGAGCGAAGACCATGACCGGCTCAAGGGGCGGGTCGAACAGGTCATCAGCAAGGACCAGCTCGATCGCGAGACCCTGATGCAGTCTGTAAGCGCGCGCCTGCGGCGTGCAATCGACCGCGCCAACGGCGCGGGCAACGAATAGCGGAGTTAGAAATGGCGAAGATCCTGCTCGTGGAAGACAACGAGATGAACCGCGACATGCTGTCGCGCCGACTCGAACGCAAGGGCCACGAGGTCGTGATGGCCGTCGATGGACAGCAGGGCATCGACCTGGCCCAGAGCATTGCACCGGACGTGGTGCTGATGGACATGAGCCTGCCGGTAGTCGACGGCTGGGAGGCCACGCGGCGGCTGCGGGCCGATCCGGCCACAGCCGGGCTGCGGATCATCGCGCTGACCGCGCACGCGATGGCCGAGGACCGCGAAAAGGCCCTGGCGGCGGGTTGTGACGATTACGACACCAAGCCGATCGAACTCAAGCGGCTGCTCGAGAAGATCGACAAGCTGATCGGCGCCGGCGCCGGCTGACGCCAAGTATTCCGCCCGCAACCGCGGGCGGCATTGGTTTCAGCGGCCGATGGTGACGGCCTTCAGGCGCTGCAGGGCCAGTTCCTTGCGTTCGAGCTCGACCTGGAGGTTCGAATTCTGCTCTTCGAGTTCGCCAACCCGCGCCTGCAGCTCGGTGATGGTCGCCTCGATCTGGTCGCTGACGCTGGCGCTGGCCTTGGTTTCGGTCGCCTTCGTGCCCGGCTCCTTCGGGATCGAGGCCTTGATCTGGCTGATGCCCTTGGTCAGTTCGCCGACGCGGCGCTGATCGCGCAGGTGCTGTTCGGCCGCACGCGTGAGTTCGAACAGCACGGGGTTGTCGTCCTTGACCGCCAGTGAGCGCATGATCTTCGCTAGGCTCTCGGCGAGTTTCGGACTGTATTCCTTGGAGTTCGGGTTGCCGCTGAGAATCATCACGCGCCCGAGCAGGGCCGAGGACTCGTGCTCGATGGAGACCTTCTCGCGCGTGACCTCTTCGTAGGCCGCCAGCGCCTCGGTGTACTTTTTCTCGCTGACGAGCTTCTGCGCGTTGCGCAGATTCTGCGAGGACTGTGCCGCGCTGACGGCGGCCCCGGCGGCGGCGGGCGCGGCGCTGCCGCCCTGTTCCGGGTTGCTGACACAGCCCGTCAGTGCGACAAGGCCGGCGGATACGAGAATCGGGATGATCGGTTTCAAGGCTGGGTCTCCGGCAGATTCGGGCGCGTGGCGAACAGGCGGTCTATTCTCCACCGCGAACGGTGTGTTGCCTACTGTTCAGGTCGATTTATTCGCTGGGCTGTACGACGCATGGTTTCGGTGCGCCGCCGCGGATCGAGCGACCGGGGCGCTTCCGAACATTTCAGGGTTTCCCTCAGCACATGGGCGTTCCTCAGCCGGCGGCGTCGATCCACGCCCGCGCCGGGTCCGGCACCGACGACAGCCGCAGGATGCCGCGCTTGGCGTCGCGCTGGTCGATCCAGATTACCTTCGCGTAACAGCGATCGGCCGGTGCCGGGTCCGCCATCTCGAAGGCGACATTGGTTAGCAGCTGCAGTTCGGCGTCGATCAGCAGGATCTCGACCTCGCGCTCGGAACGGCCGACCAGCGAACCCGCCGCATGCAGTACCGGCACGTTGACCCCGTCGAGCGTGCCGAGCATCAGCCCGATCGGCGTGCCCAGACTGTCGAGCTTGTTGTCCTGGTAGGGCAGATAGCGCTGATAGACACCGCCGATCCCGCGTACGCTGTGAATCATGAGTGAACCGCGGCAGCCCTTGGGCGACACCTGCGTCGAGCCGCTCAGCGCGAGCTTGCTCTGGATCTGCTGCACGGTGTCGTCGGCGACCAGGATCTGCCCGCCGATCGTATAGGACTCCACGCGCGCGGCCAGATTCACGGTGCGGCCGACCACGCCGTACTTCGCGCGCTTCTCCGAGCCGATGTTGCCGACCACCACGGGTCCGGAATGGATGCCGATGCCCATTTCGATCACCGGCAGGTCCATGCGCCGGTTCTCGGCGTTCACCGCATCCATGCCGAGCTGCATGGCCAGCGCGCAGGCGACGGCGCGCTCGGCATGGTCGGGCATGGCATTCGGTGCGCCGAAAATGACCAGGATCGCGTCGCCGATGAACTCGTCGATCGTGCCGCCGTGGGCCTGGATGATCTCGGTCATCGCGCCGAGATAGTGATTGAGCAGCTTGACCACGCGCTCGGGCGGCAGCTGTTCGGACATCGACGAGAACCCGCGCAGGTCGCTCATCAATACCGTGACTTCCTCGCTGCGACCGCCGAGCTGCAGGCCGGCCGGCTGGTCGAGCAGATTCTCGACGATGTCGTCGCTGAGATAACGACCGAACACGCTGCGCACGAACTGCTTGCCGCGCTCGAGGTCGGCGGCGAGCTGACGGATCTCCTCGGCCGCGGCCTTCAGCCGCAGGTGCGTCTGTAGGCGCGCGATGACGACCGGGAAGTCGATCGGTTTGGTCACGTAGTCGTTGGCGCCGAGATCAAGCGCGCGCACGATGTCCTCGCTGGCGTTCTGCGCGGTCGCCATGATGATCGGCAGATCCGTCATGTCGCGTTCCGCGCGCACCTTGTGCAGCACTTCCAGCCCGCTGATGCCGGGCATCATGACGTCGAGCAGCACGGCATCGAAATTCTCGTGATCGATCGCCTCCAGCGCCTCGTAGCCGTCATTGGCGGTGGCGACGCGGTAGCCTTGGCGTTCGAGCCGGCGCGAGAGCATGTCGCGGTTGGCCTCGTTGTCGTCGACGACCAGCACATAGGCCGGCTCGGCGTTCGGGTCGGTGGCCGGCGCATGCGGTTGCAGCTTGGGCGGCGTGAAATCCACGACTGGCGTGGGTTCGCCCTCGGTGCCGGCCTGGGGCTGGTTGACCGTGTCGATCTCGTCCGGCTTCTGGCTGGCGCGCAGCAGGTCCGCCATGCAGTGCTCGAGACGGTCGAGCAGCGCGCGCGCGGCATTGTTGACGCGTTCCAGGTCGGAGTCGATGTCCTCATAGCCGGAATCGGCCGCGACCTCCTGCACCAGCTCGTTGTAGCCGATGATCTGGTTGATCGGTGTGCGCAGGTCGTGGCGGAGCTTGGAGATCTGCTCCTGGGTGACGAGCACGGAACCGGCGGTATCGTCTTTGCTCATGGTCAACTGCTGAAGTCGAACTGCTGGCCGCGCTCGACGTAGCCGATGAAACCGGCGGCCTTTGCATCGGGCAGCGTGCCGTCGTCGTAGTGGTAGAGCCAGGTCTTTCTGCGGATCTTCGCGGGCATCGCCGCGAGTTCGTCGAAGTGCGCATGCACGCCGGTGACGTAATCGGTCGTTTCGCAGTCGTGGAAGATGACGTCCGCGGCATCCATGTAGGGCCGGACCACAGGGTCGTCATAACAGTAGCGGGTGTCGGCGGTGAAGTAGACCGACTTGCCGTCCATGCGAAACGCCAGGCCGTAGCTGTGCATCACGCGCTTGTCGCCGACGACGTGTCGCGTCGGAACCAGATGCATCTCCATGCCTTCCCAGACGAAATGGCCGTCCGGCGCCACCTTGCGCTCGTCGAAGTAGTCGGCCAGTGCGCTGTCGTGCCCCGAGGTTACCTGCATGCCGGCCGCCAGCGACTCGCCCCACAGCGCGTCCGCGATGGATTCGCAGATATACAGCGGCAGTGGTCCGCGGTCGGTACCGAAACGGTTGAAAAAGCCCATGTACTCGAGCCCGCCGACATGATCGGCGTGCAGGTGCGAGATATAGATGTCGGTGACGGCCGCGACCGCAATCCCGGCGTGGCGCAGTGCAAAACGGATGTCCGTTCCGCAGTCGATCAGAAGCCTTCGCCCGCCCGGGCTGGTCAACAGGAGGTTCGACTGGAAATTGTCCGGCGACATGCAGAATGCGGCGCCGGTACCCAGAAATCGAAGCTGCATGGACGATTTGTTCCCCTTCGGCGCGCGTGGGCTCGTCCGATCGCGCGTTTGTAGGCCGAAGAATAGCACTAAGCCGGCGGCGCGCCAGTTTTGCGAAGTTGCTCGCCGCAGCGCCGCTCGTCAGACTCTGTGGCCACGCATGAACGAGACCACCAGCGAAACCGATTCCGTCCAGGGCGAGGCACGCCCCTCACGCCGGGGCGCGCGGGCAACGCACCCCCTGTTGCTGTACATCGCCGCGCTGGTCTTTACCGGGCTGCTGCTGGCGTGGACGACCAGCCAGCGGCTCGACGACTTTCGCGCCAATCAGGCACGTCTGGCCGCCACTTCGGTCGCGGCGACGGCCGACGAGGTCGGGTTTCTGATCGCCAGCCACCGCCGCTCGGTGCAGACCTTCGCCGAGGACCGTCGCGCGGCGATCTCCGCCCTGCTTGCGACCCCGGATGCCGATCCGCTGAGGGATGCGATCGCAAAGGACCTCGACCGGCATTTCCCGGGCCGTTTCGCCTTCACTGTCGCCGACGGCCGGGGCGTCATCCGGCTCGACGACTTCGACGGCGTGGTCGGCGAGGTCTGCGCCCGCGACGTGCATTCGTTCGCCATGCTGGACAACGCCTACCAGGTGTTCGTCCACCCGAATGGCGAGCGCTATCACTTTGACCTTCCCGTGCGGATCGGGGCCACGCCGGACGTTTCAGCCTTTGTCTTCATGGTCAGCTTTGGGCTCGACGACATCGCGCGCGTGCTGGCCGCCGGTCAGGTGCCGGATCACCGGCTCGCGATCGTGCGCAACGACGATCCGACCCTGATCGAGGTCACGGCCAGCGGTGGGCGCGACCAGCTGGGCGAGGCGATCCGGCTGACTGAGGCCGAACTCGCAACCGCCGCCGCGAGTGCCGAGATCGCCGGTACCCGCTGGCTGCTGGTGGACTTGGTCTCGGAGGCGATCTACTTCGAACAGCGCTGGCGGCTGATCGGCGATGCCGCGCTGGTGTTTTTCCTGATCGCGGCCCTGGGCGCCGGACTCACTGTCGTGCTGTTGCGCGAGGAGCACCGACGCCAGATGGCCGAATTCGCGCTGGCGGACGGCAACAGCGCCCTGCGCCGCGCGCTCGAAGAGCAGAAGCGTTTGCAAGCCGAACTGGTGGAGGCCGACAAGCTCGCCTCGCTCGGCGGGCTGGTCGCCGGTGTCGCGCATGAGATCAACACCCCGATCGGTTCCGGCGTGACGGCCGCCTCGGTGCTGCGCGAGCAGATTGCCGGCCTGCGCGCGCACGCCGACCAGGGCGACATGAAACGCTCGGATCTGTATGGCTTTTTTAACTCCGCCGACGAGGCCGCCGGCATCGTGCTGCGCAATCTGGACCGCGCCGCGACCATCATCGGCAGCTTCAAGCGCGTCGCGGTGGATCAGGCCAGCGAGGCGCCGCGCGAATTCGATCTGTGCGGCTACCTTGACGAGGTCCTGCTGAACCTCAAGCCGCAGCTGAAGCGCTCGCCGATCGAGCTGGTCGTCGACTGCACGCCCGGCATCCGCCTGCACAGCGTGCCGGGCGCGCTCGCGCAGGTCGTCACGAACTTCGTGACGAACTCGCTGACCCACGCCTGGGACGACGACAGCGCGAGCCGGCGCATCGAGATGCGAGCGTACATCGGCCGCCCCGGCGAGGTCGTGCTCGACTACCGCGACAACGGCCGCGGCATCCCGGCCGAACACCGCTCGCTGGTCTTCGAACCGTTCTTCACGACCGCCCGCGGCCGCGGCGGCAGTGGACTTGGCCTGAGTGTGGTCTACAATCTGGTGACCGGCCCGTTGGGAGGCGGGATTCGGCTGCTTGATGCGGTCGAATGTCCGTACGGCGCCGGCTTCCGGGTCCACATGCCCCAGCGGCTCGAACAGCGCACGGCCCGGCAGACCTGACAACGAGAGAACGATGACCATGACCGACGAAGCACTGTTCCGTTTTGCCGAGGAGCCAGAGGCGGGCGCCTCGGATCGCAGCCA
Source organism: Chromatiales bacterium (assembly GCA_020445605.1). Classification (NCBI taxonomy): domain Bacteria; kingdom Pseudomonadati; phylum Pseudomonadota; class Gammaproteobacteria; order Chromatiales; species Chromatiales bacterium. Next base: position 62,754 of record JAGRGH010000032.1, on the reverse strand, counting down.
AGCGGATGCCCAGCAGCCGTGGCGCGTGCTGGTCGTCGACGATGATCAGTCCATCCACGACGTCACGCGGCTTGCGCTGGCGGATTTCCAGTACAAGGCCGTCGGCCTCAATCTATTGCACGCCTACTCGGCCGCCGAGGCGCGCGAGCTGTTCGAGCGGCACGACGATATTGCCGTCGCCCTGATCGACGTCGTTATGGAGACCGAGCATGCCGGCCTTGAACTCGTGCGCTGGCTGCGCGAGGAGCACAACTGCGCGCTCACGCGGGTGATTCTCAGGACCGGACAGCCCGGGCAGGCGCCGGAACGGCGCGTGATCGTCGACTACGACATCAACGACTACAAGGAAAAGACCGAACTCACCGCGACCAAGCTGTTCACGCTGATGGTCGCCTCGCTGCGCAATTACGAAAATCTCGCCGCGCTCGCGCGTGCGCGCGAGGGACTGCTCTACATCATCGAGTCTTCCAACCGGCTGTCGACGAACCAGTCCCTGACGAGCTTCATCGAAGGCGTGCTGTTGCAGTTGCAGGGCATGCTGGCTGGCGGCGCGAGCGGCTTTTACAGCCGCAGCCTAGCGCTGTTGTCGGATCGTTCGCCGGCCGAGGCCGGAAGGCAAATCATCATCGCCGGCACCGGGGATTTCGCCGGCAAGGCGACCCAGCGACTGGGCGAGTTTGCCGATCCGGAACTGCTCGAGGCCGTCGACCAGACGCTGCGCACCCGCCACAGCCAGTTCGTCCGGGGCGGCTTCGTCGCCTACTTCGGCAGCCGCTACGGCAACCATGGCGTGCTGTATCTGGGCGGTGGACGGCGCGAACTCGACGACACCGACCGCAGCCTGATCGACACCTTCTGCCTGAACACCTCGTTCGCGTTCGACAACCTGCACCTGACGCGCGAACTCGAGGAGACCCAGCACGAGATCGTCACGACGCTGGGCACGATCGCCGAGTTCCGTTCACGGGAAACCGGCCGCCACATCGTGCGCGTCGCCGAGATCGGCCGCGAACTCGGGCGGCTGTACGGAATGGACGAAGAGGAAACCGAACTGCTTGCGCTCGCGCTGCCCATGCACGACATCGGCAAGATCGCGATTCCGGATTCGATCCTGCACAAGCCCGGCCCGCTGGATGGCGACGAATGGACCGTCATGCAGACCCATGCCGAGCTGGGTTACGAAATGCTCGCGAAATCGCCGCGGCCGCTGTTCCGCGCCGCCGCGACCATCGCGCGCGAGCACCACGAATGGTGGAACGGCCAGGGTTATCCGCGCGGGCTGGTCGGCACACAGATCCATCTGTACGGGCGGATCGCGGCGATTGCCGATGTCTTCGATGCGCTCGGCAACGCGCGCAGCTACAAGGAGCCGTGGCCTGCCGAACAGATCGCGGAACATTTTCGCGATCTGCGCGGCCTGCAGTTCGATCCCGAACTCACCGACCTGCTGCTCGATCACCTCGACGAGTTCACGGCGATCCGCGAGCGCTACGCCGACGACGCTCCCGAGGTTCCGGCGCGCCCCGCGGCCACGGCCGACGGCGACTGAAGTCGGCAGCGGTTCATCCGGCCTTTTTTGGGAAGCTCTGATCAATCCATCCCCGATTGCCAGAGCAGCACGTCCATGTGCTTAGGGAAACTCTGACAATTCAGAGTTTCCTTAACAGGTTGTTGAAAAAGGCCCATCCATGGCCTTTTCAACGTCGCAACCGAAAAGCGTGGTTTTCGGTTGCTCACGAAAATCAAACATTTGGATGTTCGATTTTCGGGCGAGACGTCCGTGTCTCGCGATATCAGGCTGTCGAAATGAGAATTTCAACAGCCTGTTAGCGGCGTGGCGCGGCGCCGGTCAGTCCCGATCGATATTCCCGGCCGGAATCTCGTTGCCCTGGAAGCGGTTCGCAACGATCCAGCGGTTCAGCGGCGTCGTTGACGCGCCGCGCGTGAAGTACTTCAGCGTGTTGTAGAACACGTGGTGTTTCGCACCGACCGGTTCGGCGGTCGCGACCTGAAACTCGTCCCACTCGTAGAAGTACGTCGTCTGCGTGCCGTGCAGGGTGATCTTGCCGCCCAGGCTCACGTCGACGTCGTCGTACTGCGTTTCGCTGGTCTGCTTCTCGCGGTGGGTCTTTTGCGTGTTGACCACGAGCCGGCGAATCTCGCCGACCCCGTACTTCGGGTTCGCCAATGTCTCGCGCGCGATCTTCTGCAACTCGGCGTCGTCGCGGCTGGCGCGTTTTGGCATGCGCATGCCGTCGAGCGCGCGCTTGTGCCTGGCCTCATATTCGCGCGCGGTGCGGTCGACCCGATCCAGCAGTGCCGAGTGGCTGCCGCCACCGGCGGCCTGCTGCTGCGCGATGGCGGCCAGCACGATCGCGCGCTGGTCAGCGAGTCGCGCGCGACGCTCGTCGGCGACCCCCTCGCCGAGAAAGCCGTTGCTGCGGTCGTGCTCGTCGTCGGGGTTGAGCCGATCGAAGCTGTCGAGTGTTCGTTCGACCTGCTCGATCTGCGCGCCGAGGTTCGATGCCAGCTGAGCGCGGCTTTCGTCGATCTGCCGGCGCGTGCGTTCCATCGCACCCCGGATGCGGTCGACATCCTGGAAATCGTAGGCCGCACCCTGGCCGACGGTGCCGTGGGTCAGCGGTAGGTGGGCCCGGGCCTTGAGGTCCGCGAGGGTTTTCAGGTCGGCGTCGATGCTCGCGAGTGCCGCCGTGCTGGCCGTGCTCCACGCACTGATGTCGGCCTGTGTGTATGGCGGCGCCGGTGGGCGCGGGGAGTTCGCGAGGTGACCATCGATCACCCGCAGACGGGCCTGCACGTCGCCGAGGGCCGCGCGTGCGGCCTCGCCCTCGCGCGTGCCGAAGGCCAGCAGTTCGCGAAACCGTGTGAGTCGGGCGTGGGCGTCCGTGACTGCGGGGTCTGTCGCGAAGTCCGAGTAGTTTTGCAGATCGTGCTCGAACCGCTGCGCCAGCGTGGACTGTTTCGCGACGTAGGCCGGGTCCTGGAACGGTTTGACCCCGTCGCGATCCAGGCTGTCGGTCGCGCTCTGGATATCGCGCCCGAGCTTTGTCACGCGCACGCGCTGGTGGGAAATCATCTGCGGCGCCGCGCTGGGCACTGGCGCAGCCATGGGTGCTGCGCGGGTCGTAGCCGGGCCTGCCGGCGGTGCGCTGGGGGCCGGGCCTGTGGAGCCGTCGACGGCGGCCTGCAGGCGCGATTCCAGCGCCCGATACCGTGCATCGGCGTCGGTCCACGAAGGATCCGCGTGGTTCGGCGAGCTGTCCAGGCGCTGGCGCGCCAGGCCGAGCAGGCGCAGTGTGCGCTGCGCGGTGGCCTTCGAGATCGCGCCGCTCCCGACCTGCTGTTCGAAGCGGGCAAGGTCCGCCACGGCGCTCTTGATCTGTGCGTCGGCGGGCTCGAACGCAAACGCCGGCAGACTCATCGCCAGGGCAAGCGTCAACATCAGCCGGTTCAGGGGGGTCTGCATGGATGGCTCCGGTTGCGGTGTTCGGGCTTGGGGGTCGATTACTTCCGGCGCGGCTTGCGCTTGCCGCCTGCCGCGCGCCGGGCGACATCACGTGCGGCGCGGGCGAGGTCGAGCAGGGCCTCGTCGTCATCCAGGGCCGCCTCGGGGGCCGGATAGTAGCCCAGCGTCGTGGTTCGGCCGCAGCCGGCCTGATAGGTGAACGGCGCGAGTCCCTGCGCCTCGTAACGTGGCCGGTCGAGCTCGTCGACCTTCAGGTACAGCGTGTCGTCGATGACGATCGCGAAGAAATCCGCCTCGCAGTAGATTCCCGCGCCGCCGAACATGCGACGGGTGCGGATCGCGCCCATCGGCGCGAGGCGCTCGCTGATCCAGTCGAGGAATTCCGCCGAGACGCTCATGAGCTGACGGGGGGTGCCTCGAGTGGCCGCACCGCGTCGTGAACTTCGGGGCGAAGCGCAAACAGGAAATCGCGCGAGTCGACAGGCAGGTGTGCGCCCGCGCCCAGTGGTGGCGACAGCGGATGCAGGATCCGCGCGGCGGTCGAGTGGGCGTCGATCTGCCAGACCCGGTAGCCCGCCGGCAGCAGTTCGCCGCTGATGAAATCGAGGTCTGCGTCGCGTTGAACCTCCACGATCAGCGTCGGCGACAGCGCCTGAATCATCTCGCGCCCGCCGGAGATCACGGCACGCTCGTGCCACTCGGCGTCGATCTTGATCAGCGCATCGCTGGCCGTGCCGAACGTCTCGCGCCAGAAGGCGTCCAGCGTGATGGCGGGAACGGTTTCCACCCGGTCGACGATCTTCTCCTCGATGCGTTCCCCGTGCACCGTGGACAGGAATCCGGTTGCGTCGAAATAGAAATCGACACTGCCAGGCGCGTCGGATACACAGGCCGCGACGATGTGCGCGTTGTCGAACCCGTTGGCCTCGCAGTTGCGCCGGTTGATTGCGTTGAGGCGCGCGTTCGGCTCGAACATGAACACCGGCCGACCTGTCGACAGTGCGGTCAGCGACCGCAGGCCGCGGTTCGCGCCGATATCGAGGTACGGCGCATCCGGTGCGAGCAGGTCGCAGAGCACGGCTTCCAGCCGGTTCAGCCCCGGTGCGTGGCGGCGGTACTCCAGCGCCACCGCCCAGCCGGGTTCGCTGCCGCCGCCAATCGGAATCCGCACGCGCCTGCCGTTCGCCAGCCGGACGGTCCAGTGGTAGTCGTCGACCTTCGGGCGCCGCACCATGCGGTTCGCCAGCAGCAGCGCCGGGCGCGGTGCGCGTTCGTACGCGGCGTTGTATAGCCGCAATACGGGACGAAACCGCAGCAGCGGGACGAGCCCGCGCGTGAGCCCGCGCATGGTCCAGTGCAGGGCCGTTTTCGTAAAGCGGTTCAAACTGGCCGGTTCTCCCGACGGGTGTTCCGAAACGGTGCGGGCTTCGACCGTGATTCCCTGATCTGGTGCGTCGCGCCGCTCAGACCGCGCATTTCCGGCGCGATGGCATGGCACGCCGTTTGCTTCGCAAGGCGGCATGCCCTGAGCTGCGCAGTCTAGCCTGATGTTCCAAGCCCGATCGAACGAACCTGCCTACGCACGCGTGCCGGATGCCGCGCACCCGGCCGAGAACCGCTACGGCGTGCCGATTGAAACGGTACCGGTCGGCCATGGGCTGCGCGATCAGAGCCTCGGGATCAACGGCGACCACGGGGTTTCGTCGAACCCGAATCGCTACAAGCAGCACGGGTTCTACTTCAATGCCGACCGCTGCATCGCCTGCCATGCCTGCGAGGCAGCCTGTTCCGAGAAGAATGACCTGCCTGCGCATCTGGCGTTTCGTTCGGTGGGCTATGTCGAAGGCGGCAGCTACCCAGCCTACCAGCGCCTGAACATTTCGATGGCGTGCAACCACTGCGACGACCCGGTGTGCCTGAAGGGCTGTCCGACGCGCGCCTACACCAAGTTCGCCGAGTACGGCGCCGTCTTGCAGGACCCGGACATCTGCTTCGGTTGTGGCTACTGCACCTGGGTGTGCCCGTACAACGCCCCGCAGCTCGACACCCAGGCTGGCCATGTCTCCAAGTGCAACATGTGTGTGGATCGGCTCGAGGTCGGCCTGAAGCCCGCCTGTGCCGCGGCCTGTCTGGCCGGGGCGCTGGACTTCGGCATTGTCGAGACGACGCCGGCCGGACGTGACCAGCTCGAGACCCGCATCCCGGGGTTTCCGGACCCAACCATCACGCATCCGAACATCCGCTTCCAGCAGACCCGCTCGCTGCCGGGCGAGCTCACCCGCCCGGACGCCATGCCGCTGCGCTACGTGCGCGAGAGCGCCGACCGTCACCGCCCGGCGCCGGCCACATCGACCGGCCCGCGCGGCTGGGGGATCGCGAAGCTCTCCACGCGCGAGAATCCGCTGGTGGTGTTCACGCTGGTTTCGCAGGCCGTGGTGGGCCTGTTCGCAGTCCTTTTTGCGGGACGCAGTCTCGGGCTGGACTGGGTGCCGGGCGCGGAAAATCCGATCGCCTGGCCGCTGCTGCTGTTCACGCTGATCGGTGCGCAGACCCTGGCCCTGGTACTGTCGACACTGCATCTCGGTCGGCCGCACCGTTTCTACCGCGCCTTCAACAATCTGCGCTGGTCGCCGGTGTCGCGCGAAGTTGCCGGGATCGCGGTGTTCTACAACCTGCTTGGTCTGTACACGCTGCTCAGCGCGTTCCCCGGCTGGTGGGGCTGGCTGCCGGACGGCTGGCACCGGATCGCCGAGTCGGCGGCCGGCGCTGGCGCGGTCCTGGCGGGTATCGCGGCCCTGTACTTCATGCATCGCATCTACCGCATTCCGGCGCGGCCGTACTGGGACCACTGGCAGGTGCTCACGGCGTTCCTTGGCAACATGCTGGGGCTTGGCGCCGCCGCGCTCGGCCTGATCGTGCTCGTGATCGGCAGCGCGCCGGACGCGAGCCTGAGGCCACTCGCGGCACTGATTGCGCTCGGACTGACATTCGAAGCGATCGGGTTGTGGGCGCACGCGCGCGCCATGCGCGTGCGCGGCGGTGAGGGCGCGGCCGCCATGCTGGTGCAGGCGACCATGTTCGGCCACACGGCGGCGTTGCGCTACGCGCTGCTCGCCGCGGGCCTGGTCCTTGCGGTCGCAATGGCGCTGGCGGCGCCCACGGGTCCGGTGGCCGCGGGCGGCTGGCTGGCGCTCTCGCTGGCCGTGGCCGGTGCGGCAATCCTCGGCCGCATGCTGTTCTACGCACTGGTGATTCCGACGACGATGCCCGGGGCGTTCTTCTGGCGCAATCGGGCGTTCGAGGCGCACGCGCGCGAAACCGGGCTTGCCGACCTGCCGCAGACTGGCGTGCTGCCCGCGGCGCATTGAGGTGCCCGACCGGCCCTTGCCGAGCGAGGCGGTGACAGCGATATTGGATCAATGTCGGCTGTTTCCACACGCTCCAGAGACCCGCTGCGCGAGGCTGTCTTCGCGGCCGTCTACCGTTCGCCCGAGCAGCGTCGGCGGCGGGTGCTCGCCGGCGTCGTGCTCGGGCTGAAACACGCGCTGCGCGGCGTCGCGTTTTCATGGCCGCTATATCTGCCTGCCGCTGCGCCGCTGGCCATTCCGGAAGCGGCCGCGTGGTGGTCGCTGCCGCTGCTGATTCCGGGCATCGGGCTGTCGCTGCACATCCTGCGCAAGGGCGTGCGGGAGGACTACGCGAACCGGGTACGTGGCGTGCTGCTGGGCGCCCACGTCCTGCGCGCGATGCTGACGGCGCCGCGCGCGTGAAGCGGGTCGACCCACCGCTCATTGGTTTTGCCGCCGCGAGCGGCACCGGCAAGACGACCCTGCTCGAAGGCGTTCTCGGGGCGCTGGTCGATGCCGGACTTCGCTGCGCCGTCATCAAGGCCACGCATCACGATTTCGAGATCGACCGGCCCGGCAAGGACTCGCACCGTCTGCGTGGCGCGGGCGCCGCCGCCGTTTTGCTGACCGGTCCGACGCGCATGGCACTGATCGAGACCCGTACGGCAGAGCCGAGTCTCGACGAGGCGATCGAGCGGGTCATGCCCGGCGTGCCCGATCTCATCCTGGTCGAGGGCTTTCGCGATGCGCCGATCGACAAGATCGAGGTCTATCGGGCGGCGATGGGGCGGCCGCCGCGCTTCACGGCCGACCCGCACATCGTTGCGATTGCGACGGATATCGAACTGGATTCCGGCGGGCTGCCGCGACTGGACCTGAACCGCCCCGAGACCGTTGCGGCGTTCATCCGGCGTCACTGCGGGCGGTAACCGAACGCGCATCGGCCGAGTTGCGGCCAGCTGCTAAACTTCAGGCGTGACCGGCGACCACCGGCTTGGTCGCGCCCGTTGGCTTGTCGAAACCCAAACCCGATGCCCGGTAAATGAACCGTCACGCACTGTCGATCGTCATGGCCATGCTGGCGCTGCTGGTGTTCGCGCTGACGCTGTATGTGCGCGAGGCCGACCAGCGCTTCCGAGCATCGCATCAGGCGCTGGCCGAGGAGTCGGCGAACGGCGTCGCGCGCAATGTCGCGTTGTTCATTGAACAGACGCGTGGGCGTGTTGCGCTGTTCACGGACGGGCATACCGATGAGATTGCAAGCCTTGCCCGCAGCCCCGATAACGACCGGCTGCTCACTGAACTCGACGCGGCACTCGCCCAGCATTTCCCGGGGCGATTCGGGCGTACCGTCGGAGACTCTGAAGGACACGCGCTCATCGACGACTTCGACGGCCGCGTCGAGGAGGTCTGCCGCAGCGACATGCAGCGTTTCAGCGTGCGCGGAACCACGCCGGTGGTGATCCATCCGAATCCGCTCGGCTATCACTTCGACGTCATGGCGCGCTGGCGCCGCGGTCCGCAGAGCGGGGTGTTCTTCGTCAGCTTCACCCCGCAGCTGCTCGCCGAAGTGCTCGCCAACAGTCACGTCCCCGAGCATGAACTGATGCTCGTGCATCGGGACATCGACGGGCTGATCGAGGTCACCCAGCGTGGTGACCGCTCGAAGATCGATCGCGCGATCCGTTTCACCGATGAGGACCGCGCGCGCATCGTCTATCGTGTCGGTGTGCCGGGCACGCTCTGGGATGTCGTCGACCTGGTCGACCCCGGGCTGTTCCGCGACCACCGTCGCGCAGTGATGCTGCGGGCCGGCGCGGTGTTCGCCGTGTTCGTCCTGGTCGCCGGCGGTCTGTACTTTTTCGCCGCCAACGCCGACCGCCGACGCCGCGTGGCGGACCAGGCCCTGCGCGAGCACAATGTCCTGCTCGAGAAACGCGTTGCCGCGCGGACCCGCGAGCTCAGCCGGATGAACGAGATGCTCTCCGAGGCCCTGCGCAGCGGCGCCCGCGCCGTGCCGCACACGGGCGGCGGGCCCGCCGCGCCGATCTCGTTCCAGGGCGGGCCGGCGGTCACCGTGGACTGGTATCTGGAGACCGACGAGCTGCAATTCACCGGTGCGTTTACGAGCCTGTTCGCCGGCGCGCCGCCGTTGAGCACTGCGCAGTGGCTGGCGATGCTCGCGCCCGAATCCCGAGAGGACTTTGCCGAAGCCCTGCACCGCCTGCGCACCGGCGAAGTCGACGACGGCGACTACGACCTGGTCCCGGCCGAACCGGTGGGCTGTGGCGTGGTTCGCGTGAACTTCCTGCTGGTCCGCGAGGAGAACGGCCGGCCCAGCCGTGTGGTTGGGGCCATGCAGTGCGCGGACCCGCCGGAGCAATAATCTGGAGGTGCGGATGACGACTCAAGCGAGCATTTTCGCCGCCATTGTGGTGGCAGTTCTGCAGTGCGGTACCGCAAACGCGGCGCAGTCCGGCGCGGCCGATGTGCTGCTTGCATGGAATACCAGCCCGCAGGCGCCGCCGCGCTATTACGTGGTGCCGAACTCGCGCTGGGGTCCGCCGCAGTGGCGTGAGGACACGACGCCGTCGGTCAAGAACATCCGTGCCGCCGGCAATGTGCGCGTCACCGTGGAACCGTCGTCGGCCCGGGTGCTGCTCGACGGCTCGCCGCTCGTGCCGAACCAGGATGGCGAACTCGCGCGCGGGGTGTTTACCGGGTCGCACACGGTCGAGGCGTATGCCGCCGGCTATCGGACCGAGCAGCGCACCGTGACCGTGGGCGCCGGTGCGCAAGTGAATGTCGATCTGCGCCTGGAGCGAACGCGCTGACAGCTTGCCGGGCAAGCGCCGATCACGCGTTCGCGTTTGATCAGCGCTGCGCGGGGGCTATTGGGCGCATCAGCGCGCCGTCAGGCGCGCGGTACCGGGGGGTGGCATGCAGCCACCCCGCTCCGCGAATTCCAATCAGCCGAGTTCCAGGTCTTCCTGGATGGCCTTCACGCCGGCTTTCGCGCAGCCTTCGTCCACGAGTGAATCGGGCGCGCCGCTGACGCCGACCGCGCCGTAGTAGCTGCCGGCCCCCTCGATCAGCACGCCGCCGGGAAAGATCAGCAGGTCGTCGCGGTTTGCCAGGGGCGTGCCGTCCAGTCGCTTCAGGTCCGAGGTCGCGGCCGTGAACGCGTTCGCCGTGTAGGCCTTCGCGCGGCTGATCGGCACGGTGATCTCCGGAGCCAGGGTGTCGCGCAGCACGATCTGGGTATTGCCGCTGCGGTCGACGACCGTGGCGGAGATCTGAATCCCCTGCGCGCGACAGGCCTCAAGCGCGCCCTGCGCTACGCGAAGTGCCGCTTCCATGGTCAGGCGCTTGATGTTGACCGACATCTCGGCCTGCGCGGACGGGGTTGCCAAAAGCACGGCACAGGCCATTCCGGCCAGCGTGATACGGGTCTTCATTGTCGGGGTGCCTCCAGAATGGGTTTATTGTCGGTGGTCCTTGGGTTAGTCCCTTCCAGGCCCGCCATGGTTTCACGCATCCAGTCGTGGATGAGCTCATTGAGTTGCTGGGCCGTCATGCCGGCGGGGTCGACGGCCGGCCCGATCATCATGCGGATGGTGCCGGGTTTCTTGGTGATGCTGCGTCGCGGCCAGTAGCTGCCGGCGTTGTGTGCGATCGGCACCACCGGCGCGCCACTGGCCGTGGCGAGCAGGGCGCCGCCCTGGCCGAAGCGTTTCTCGGTGCGTGGCGGCAGTCGCGTGCCCTCGGGAAAGATCACTACGTTGATGCCGTCGCGCAGCCGGTCGGTGCCGCGTTCGATGACCTGGTCGCGCGCGCTGCGGCCCGCGCCGCGGTCGATCGCGATGGATCGTAGCGATCCGAGCGCCCAGCCGAAGATCGGCACCCAGAGCAGCTCGCGTTTCATCACCCAGGTCTGCGGTCCGAACACGCATTGCAGCGCGATGGTCTCCCACGCCGACTGGTGCTTGCAGTAGAGGATCGCCGCACCCGCGGGGATGTGTTCGCGGCCCTCGACCGCGTAGTCGAGCCCGCAGAGCCATTTGAGCATCCGCATCTGCAGGCGCGCCCAGGTGCTGCCCAGGCCCGAGCGCATGCGAAACGGCAAGGGCATGGCCAGCACGACCAGCGTGGAGTAGACCGTGGCCGTGACCATCATCGCGACCGTGAACACGATCGAGCGGAATTTCTGCATCAGTGCGTTTTCACCAAGTCGTCGACCGCGGCTGCGAGGTCGTCGTAAACGGGAAGGTCTCTGAGCTGCGGCCCATGCGCGCGGAGTGTAGCGAGGCCCTTGCCGGTGCGCACGAGGATCGGCGCGCAGCCCAGCGCCTCCGCCGCGAGGAGATCGCGCAGCGAGTCGCCGATCGCCGGCACCCCGGCCAGCTCGCGGCCGAAGTGTTCGCCGATCTCGCGGATCAGCCCCGGAGCGGGTTTGCGGCAGGTGCAGGCATCGTCCGGCCCGTGTGGGCAGACGGCCACGTAGTCGATGCGTCCGCCGGCCGCTTCGACCAGCGAGTGCATTTTTTTGTGCATGGCCGCCAGCGTGGCGGCGTCGAAATAGCCGCGCGCGAGGCCGGACTGGTTCGTCGCGACCGCGATCCGATAGCCGGCCTTTGCCAGCCGCGCGATCGCCTCGATGCTGCCCGGGATCGGGATCCATTCCTCGGGGCTGCGGATGTAGTGATCGGAGTCCTCGTTGATGACGCCGTCGCGGTCGAGGATCACCAGCGGCGGTGGTGCCGGTTCAGTTGCCATCCGACCCGCGAAACTCCGTCACGCGGATGCGCCCGCCGACGGTGCGGGCATCGCGCTGCATGATGCGTTCGAGCTTGGTCCAGAACGCGGCGTTCAGGTCGAAATCCCGCGCGATCGCGGTGCCGATCAGCAGGATCAGCAGGTCCGCGCATTCCTCGGCAAGCGCCTCGACGGGTTTGCCCTTGGTGATGCAGGCGGAAATCTCGCCGAGTTCCTCCGCCATCAATGCAACCCGGTAGGCACCTTCCTCGCCGCCGGTGTTGGGAAAGTCGTGCTTGTCGTGGAAGGCCTGCACGCCGGCGAGCATGGCCGCATAGGAGTCCTGGGTCACCGGCATCGGCGGGTTCAACCCAGACCGGAGAGGTCGGCGACGCGCAGGAACTCGGTGCGCAGCCGCGCCAGCAGCCCGATGCGGTTCGCGCGCACGGCCGGGTCCTCGGCCATGACCAGCACCTCGTCGAAGAACCGGTCGACCGCGCCACGCAGGCCGGCGAGGCGTTCGAGGATTCCGGCGTAGTCGTGCCCCCGGGCAGCCGCCGCGATCTCGGTCGCAGCAGCATCCAGCGCCGCGGCCAGTTCACGCTCGGCCGCGTGCTCGAACCGCGTGGGGTCGGGTTCCGCTGCGGCCTCGTCCGGGTTCTTTTTCAGGATGTTCGCGATGCGCTTGTTCGCGGCGGCCAGCGACTCGGCCTCGGGCATGCGCCGGAAGGCCAGCACCGCGGCGATGCGGCGCTCGAAGTCGATCAGCGTCGGCGGGTTCACTGCCGCGACGGCGTCAAACAGGTCGGCGCTGATGCCATCGTCCGAGTACAGGCCGCGCAGGCGGTCGAACAGAAACGCGCGGACGTCGGCCACCGTGGCCGGGGCGTCGATCGTCTTCGCAAGCGGCGCCGCGGCCGCTGCGAGCAGGGCGTCCAGTTCGATGTCCAGCGCGTGCTCACGCAGGATGCGCAGTGCGCCGATCGCCGCGCGGCGCAGGGCATACGGGTCCTTGTCGCCGGTCGGCCGCTGGCCGATGCCGAAAATCGCGACCAGGGTGTCCATGCGCTCGGCAAGTGCGACGGCCATGCCCGCCGGTGTGGCCGGCAGGTGGTCACCGGCCTGGCGCGGCCGGTAGAACTCCTCGAGCGCCGTGGCGACCGCCTCGGCCTCGCCGTCACGCGTGGCCTGGTAGCGGCCCATGACGCCCTGCATTTCCGGAAACTCGTAGACCATCTGCGTCATGAGGTCACAGCGGCTCAGCCATCCGGCGCGGGTGGCGATGTCCGTGTCGGCGCCGGTTCGCCCGGCAATCCAGCCGGCCAGTGCCGCCACGCGCTCGGACTTGTCGTACATCGAGCCCAGCTTGTGCTGGAACACCACGCCCTTGAGTGTCTCCAGGTGGTCTTCCAGGCGGCGCTTGCCGTCCTGCTGCCAGAAGAACATCGCATCGGCGAGTCGTGGGCGTACGACCCGCTCGTTGCCGGCGCGGATGAACTCGGGATGCGGGCTTTCCAAGTTCGCGATGACCACGAAACGCTCGCTCAGCCGGCCGGCGCGATCGAACAGCGGGAAGTACTTCTGGTTCTGCTTCATGGTCAGCACCAGGGCCTCGTGCGGGACCTCCAGGAAGCGCGATTCGAAGCCTGCGACGATCGCCACCGGCCATTCGACCAGGGCCGTGACCTCGTCGAGCAGCGCGTCGTCGAGATCGGCCTCTGCATCGAGCTTCGCGGCTTCGCCTTCCACGAGCTGTCGCACCTTTTGCTTGCGCGCGTCGAACTCCGCCAGCACATGACCGGGCGACTCCAGTCGCGCCGCGTAGTCGTCGGCATTCCCGAGCGCGATGGCGTGCGGGTGATGGAAGCGATGGCCGCGGGTCTCGCGGCCGGCGTCTACATCCAGCAGGCGGCAGGGCACGACCTCGCTGCCGTGCAGGAACACCAGCCAGTGCGCGGGTCGCACGAATTCGGCCGCGCCCGCACCCCAGCGCATGCGTTTGGGAATTGGCAGTGCCTCGAGAGCCTGGCGCGCGATCTCCGGCAGCAGCTCGGCCGCGCCTCGGCCGGACTCCTGCGAGCGGAACACCAGCCATTCGCCCTGGTCGGTCGCCATGCGTTCCAGCGCGTCGACGCTCGTGGCGCAGGAGCGTGCAAAGCCTTCGGCGGCCTTCGTGGGTTTGCCGCCGGCATCGAATGCCGCGGCCACGGCCGGTCCGCGGCGTTCGACCGCGCGGTCCGGCTGGGTATGCGACAGATCGCGCACGATCAGGGCGAGCCGTCGCGGCGAGGCAAATGATTCGATCGCGCCGTGCGCGAGCCGGGCCTCGTCGAGACCCCGGGTGAACGCCGTCGCGAGCGCGTCGCGCAGGCCGCGCAGCGCGGTCGGCGGCAGTTCCTCGGTGCCGAGTTCGAACAGGCAGTCGGCGGCCGTGCTCATGGCTGGCCTCCGGCGTTGCGCAGCATCGGGAAGCCGAGCCGTTCGCGCGCGTCGTAATAGGCCTGGGCCACGGCGCGGGCCAGGGTGCGCACGCGCAGGATGAAGCGCTGGCGTTCGGTCACCGAGATCGCGTGGCGCGCATCCAGCAGATTGAACGCGTGGGATGCCTTCAGCACCTGCTCATAGGCTGGCAGGGGCAGGCCGGCCTCGATCAGCCTTCCGGCATCTCGTTCGCACTGGTCGAACAGGCCAAACAGGAAATCCACGTCGGCGTGCTCGAAGTTGTAGGCCGACTGCTCGACCTCGTTCTGGTGATAGACGTCGCCGTAGGTGAGCGGGCCGTCCGGACCCGTGGTCCAGACCAGGTCGAAGACGCTCTCGACACCCTGCAGGTACATCGCGATGCGTTCCAGCCCGTAGGTGATCTCGCCCGCGACCGGACGGCAGTCCAGGCCGCCGACCTGCTGGAAGTACGTGAACTGGGTGACCTCCATGCCGTTCAGCCAGACCTCCCAGCCGAGCCCCCAGGCACCGAGCGTGGGCGATTCCCAGTTGTCCTCGACAAAGCGGATGTCGTGCACGGTCGGGTCGATGCCGAGCAGCGCGAGCGAACCGAGATACAGGTCCTGGATGTCCAGCGGCGAGGGCTTTAGCAGCACCTGAAACTGGTAGTAGTGCTGGAGGCGGTTGGGGTTTTCGCCATAGCGGCCATCGGTCGGCCGGCGCGAGGGCTGCACGTAGGCCGTGCGCCAGGGTTCCGGGCCGATCGCGCGCAGGAAGGTCGCCGTGTGAAACGTGCCGGCGCCCATTTCCATGTCATACGGTTGCAGGATCGCGCAGCCGTGGTCGGCCCAGTAGCGTTGCAGACTCAGGATCAGCGACTGGAACGAGACGGCCGCTTCAGCGGCGGGATTCGACAAGGCAGTGGTTTCCGGAAATGTTCTGGGCAATTGCGCGCGCAAGTATACCCGCGCCCGCGATGCGGGCCGAAGACAGGAATCGAATGCTTGCGGCGACCCGTGCGGCAGGTCGGCGCGAGGGCTTGCGACGCTTGCGTGACACGGTGGCGCGGCGGACCATGGCGAGATGCATATGCACGTCAGTCATGCGCCCACACCGGCCGACCGGGCGGGGGAACGGTACCGGATCGTACGCAAAGTCACGCTCGTCGGCGCGGTGTTCGATCTGTTGCTCGGTGTGCTGAAGCTCGTCACCGGCTGGGTCGCGCATTCCCAGGCGCTGATCGCCGACGGCTTCCATTCCCTGTCGGATCTCGCGACCGACGTCATGGTCATCGTGGCCGCGCGGCATGCCGGCAAGGATGCCGACGATGACCACCCCTACGGCCACCAGCGCTTTGAGACGCTCGCAACCGCGGCGCTGGGCATCGCGCTGATGGGCGTTGGTATCGGCATCGCCTGGGATGCGACCGACCGCCTGTTTGAGCCGGAACGCCTGCTTGAACCCGGGGGCTGGACGCTGGCCGCGGCAGCGCTCTCGGTGGTGATCAAGGAGGCCATCTACCACTACACGATGCACTACGCTCGCACGCTGCGCTCGGCGATGCTGCGCGCGAATGCCTGGCACAGCCGGTCCGATGCGTTCTCGTCGATCGCGGTCATCATCGGCGTGGCGGGCGCGATGGCGGGGTTGACCTACCTGGACGCCGTCGCGGCCGTCGTCGTCGCCGTGATGATTGCCAAGATCGGTCTGGACCTGGCCTGGTCCAGCGTGCGTGAGCTGGTCGACGAAGGCCTCGACGAGGAGCGTCTGGAACGCATCCGCCACCTGATCGAAGACGTGGACGGGGTTCGCAGCCTGCACCTGCTGCGCACCCGGCGCATGGGTGGTCAGGCACTGGTCGACGTGCATCTTCTGGTCGCACCACGCCTGAGTGTCTCGGAGGGTCACCACATCGCGGAAACGGCGCGGGCGCGGCTGATCGACGAGATTGAGGAGGTCGATGATGTCATGGTGCACATCGACCCGGAGGACGACGAGGCCTCGGATCGTTGCGATGGCCTGCCGCTGCGAGGCGAGCTGTTACGCCGGCTCGAGGTGGCTTGGGGCGGGGTCGTCCCGGAGGAGGTCACGCTGCATTACCTCGACGGGGCGATCGATGTGGATGTCGTGCTGAAACCCGAGGCCGCCGACGCCGGCACGGTCGCCGCACTCATTCGCGCCGGAGAGGCGCTGGAGATCGTGCGGACGGTGCGCGTGCTGACGGGCCGGGCAAGGACCGACCGCCGCGGTGCGGCAGCGGTATCCACGCCCGCGCGGTAGGGCTCGCACCGTATTGGCGCAGATCGGCCGGGCGCGTACCAGATTGGTGCGCACGGTCGTCTGCGGGATGGCGCCGCACCATGCGGGGGCCTTTGTCTTGCGCTAGACTGCGCCGCTGGCACGAAACCTGCTGTTCACGCAGTAGCCAACAAATCCCGAGCGGCCGCAACAGCGGCCGTCTTTCAATCCAATCCTGAATTGACCGGAGAACGACCGCGATGTCAGCCGATGACGCCCAGAAAATGATCCAGGAAAACGACTGCAAGTTCGTCGACCTGCGTTTTACCGATACCCGTGGCAAGCAGCAGCACGTGACGATTCCGGCACGGCTGGCCGATGCCGATTTCTTCACCGACGGCAAGATGTTCGACGGGTCGTCGATCTCCGGCTGGAAGGGCATCAACGAGTCCGACATGATCCTGATGCCGGATACCGGCACTTTGCAGCTCGATCCGTTCTCCGACGAGAAGACCATGATCGTGACCTGCGACGTCATCGAGCCGTCGACCGGCGCCGGCTACGAGCGCGACCCGCGTTCGATCGCCCGACGCGCCGAGGCCTATCTTGCCTCGACCGGCATTGCCGACACCGCCTACTTCGGGCCGGAGAACGAGTTCTTCGTGTTCGACGACGTGCGCTGGGGCTCGGATATGTCCGGCAGCTTCTGCAAGATCGATTCCGAAGAGGCCGAATGGAACTCCGAGCGCGTCTATGAGGACGGCAACATGGGCCACCGCCCGACCGTCAAGGGCGGCTATTTCCCGGTGCCGCCGGTCGACTCGCTGCAGGACATCCGTAACGCCATGTGCCTGACGCTCGAGGACATGGGCCTGACGGTCGAGGTGCACCACCACGAGGTCGCCACGGCCGGTCAGTGCGAGATCGGTGTCGGATTCGGCAAGCTGGTGCAGAAGGCCGACGAGATCCAGACGCTCAAGTACGTCATCCACAACGTCGCCCATGCCTTTGGCAAGACCGCGACCTTCATGCCCAAGCCGATGGTCGGCGACAACGGCAGCGGCATGCACGTGCACCAGTCGCTGGCGAAGGGTGGCAAGAACCTGTTCAGCGGTGACGGCTACGGCGGCCTTTCGGAACTGGCGCTGTATTACATCGGCGGCATCTTCAAGCACGCCCGTGCGCTGAACGCATTCACGAACCCGAGCACGAACAGCTACAAGCGTCTGGTGCCGGGCTTCGAGGCGCCGGTGCTGCTCGCCTACTCGGCGCGCAACCGTTCGGCCTCCTGCCGCATTCCGTATGTCTCGAATCCGAAGGGGCGGCGCATCGAAGTGCGGTTCCCGGACTCGATGGCGAACCCGTACCTGGCGTTCTCGGCGATGATGATGGCCGGCCTCGATGGCATCCAGAACAAGATCCACCCGGGCGGTCCGGCGGACAAGGATCTCTACGATCTGGAGCCCGAGGAAGAGAAACAGATCCCGACCGTGTGCCATGCGCTCGACCAGGCTCTGGCCGCGCTGGACGCCGACCGCGAGTTCCTGAAGAAGGGCGGCGTGTTCACCGACGACGTGATCGACGGCTACATCAAGCTGAAGATGGAAGAGGTCACGCGCATGCGCATGACCACGCATCCGATCGAATTCGACATGTACTACAGCCTGTAAACGAGTTCTCCTGACTCGGTCTGCAAACCTGGGCCCGGACGGCGGATCGCCGTTCCGGGCCTTTTTTTTGCGCGGGCGGTCCGGTCGGTGTGACCGGTTGCATTGTTGCTGCCACGGGCGCTGGCTATAGTTCTGGGCATGAGGCAGCTCCTGACCGGCGTTTTGCTCGCATTCGCGCTGATTCCTGCGGCGGCACGCGACGTCTACCGCCATATCGCACCGGATGGCAGTGTCAGTTTCTCCGACCAGCCCGTGCCGGGCGCGGAGACGATCCGTCTGCCCGAGCCGCGCCCGGCGGCACCGCTGAATCTGCCCGCGCGTACACCGGCCGGCACCGACGCTCCGCAGGGGCCGACGAGCTACTCGGTGCTCGAGATGCTCGAACCCGAGCCCGAGGCGTCGGTGCGCAGCAACCAGGGCCAAGCCACGGTCCGCGTACGCCTGGAGCCGCCGCTGGCCGAGGGTGACCATCTGCAGGTGGTCGTCGACGGCCAGGTCGTGCCGGGCGAACTGCGCTCGACCAGCCTGCAACTCAACGAGCTCGTCCGCGGCACGCACACCGTGCAGGTCAACGTTGTTTCCGCCGGACAGGTCGTACGCAGCACGGCTGCGGTGCGGTTTCACATGCGCCAGGAATCCGCACTGACCCGGCAGCGGCTGGGTTTGGGCGAGTTCAAGCCAGCGGCACCGCCAGCCAACAACCCCTGAGTCCGGCCGGACCGCCGTCTGCCCGGCGCCGACCCGGTGAACCCCGGTTCGTCGCGCCCGCCCTGGCGTCCGGCGGTACCCCGACCGGGTGCTCGTCCTGACCAGCCTTGGTCGTCGCACCGATTTAGTGCATAGTCGCCACGCTGGAGTCGCGTCCGGGCGCGCCGGTGCGCGGAATTTCGCACGGCCGGGGCGTTTATTTACCAAAGCCGTTCTGGCCCGCTCCTTGCTTGCGGACTCTGTATGAACATTCCCGCCCCTGCGGACGAACGCATCATCCGGCGCGTCGTCGAGAACCTGCAGTGCGCGGTTCTGCTGTTCGATCGATCCCTGACGCTGACCTACATGAACCCGGCGGCCGAGGAGCTGTTCGAGACCAGCGCCCGGAACATGATCGGTCGCGCCGCCGGCGAGATGATCTACTGCCCGGAAACCGACGTGGTTGGTGCGATCCGCAAGGCCGGTCAGCGCGGGCGTCCGTTCACCGAGCGGTCCATGGTTCTGCCGCTGTCGGGCCGGCGGGCCGTGACGGTTGACTGCACCGTCACGCCGCTCGCCGATGACGGCGCGGTACTGATCGAGCTCGTCCGGCTCGATCGGCATCAACGCATCTCGCGCGAGAACCATCTGCTGCAACAGTCCGCCGCCGCGCGCGATCTGCTGCGCGGGTTGGCGCACGAAATCAAGAATCCGCTTGGCGGTCTGCGCGGCGCGGCGCAGTTGCTACAGAGCGAACTCGACGATCCGGGGCTGTCCGAATACACCCAGGTCATCGTCGACGAAGCGGATCGGCTGCGCGATCTCGTCGACCGCATGGTCGGTCCGAGCCGGCCGATGAGAAACGCCGCGCTGAACATTCACCGCGTGCTCGAGCGCGTGCGTGGACTGGTCGCAGTCGACGCGCCGGCGGGCGTGGAGATTCACACCGACTACGATCCCTCGCTGCCGGAACTCAGCGGCGACGAGAACCAGCTGATCCAGGTGTTCCTGAACCTCGCGCTGAACGCCGCTCAGGCCCTGACCAGGGGCGGGCGCATCCTGCTGCGCACCCGCATCGAACACAACTTCACGATCGGCACGCGACGCCGCCGTCACGTCGTGCGCGCCGACGTGATCGATGACGGGCCGGGTATTCCGCCCGAGCTTGCGGAGCGCATCTTTCTGCCGATGGTGACCGGTCGTCCCGAGGGCACCGGGCTGGGCCTTTCCATCGCTCAGTCGCTGGTGCTCGCGCATGGAGGACTGATCGAGTGCGCGAGCGAGCCGGGTCACACCGAATTCAATGTCTATCTTCCGGTCGAGGAACGCCGATGAGTGAAGCCGAAGTCTGGGTCGTGGATGACGACCGCTCCATCCGCTGGGTGCTGCAACGCGCGCTCGAGCGTGCCGGTTACCAGGTGCGTGCGTTCGCCGACGGTGACAGCACCCTGCATGCGCTGGAGCGCAGTGCGCCGCTGGCGATGGTTTCCGACATCCGCATGCCCGGCATCGACGGGCTGAAGCTGCTCGAACGCATCCATGCGCGCGACCCGCGCATGCCGGTGATCATCATGACCGCGCATTCGGACCTGGACACCGCGGTCGCCTCTTTTCACGGCGGTGCGTTCGAATATCTGCCCAAGCCGTTCGATGTGGACGAGGCGGTTGAACTCGTGCGTCGTGCGATCGGCAGCCGTCAGGCCGCCAATGGCGAGCACCACGCCGAACCACAGCCCGAGCAGACCGACCTGATCGGCGTCGCGCCCTCCATGCAGGAGGTGTTCCGCGCGATTGGGCGACTCGCGCGCTCGAACGTCACGGTGCTGATCAATGGCGAATCGGGCACCGGCAAGGAACTCGTTGCCAATGCCCTGCATCGGCACAGCCCGCGCGCGAACGGTCCGTTCATCGCACTGAACATGGCGGCGATTCCGCACGATCTGCTGGAGTCCGAACTGTTTGGACACGAACGCGGCGCGTTCACCGGTGCGCAGGCGCGGCGCGAGGGGCGCTTCGCCCAGGCCAACGGTGGCACGCTGTTCCTCGACGAGATCGGTGACATGCCCGCCGAGATGCAGACGCGGCTCCTGCGCGTACTCGCGGACGGCGTGTTCTATACCGTCGGCGGCCATACGCCCACGAGAGTGGACGTTCGCATCATCGCTGCGACCCATCAGAACCTCGAGCAGCGCGTGGCCGATGGCCGTTTCCGCGAGGACCTGTTCCACCGTCTGAACGTGATTCGCATCCGGCTGCCGGCGCTGCGTGAGCGGCGCGAGGACATCCCGCTGCTCGCACGGCATTTCCTGGTCGGCGCCGCGCGCGAACTCGGCGTCGAACCCAAGCGCCTGTCGCGAGATGCCGAGCAGCTGATGGCGGCACTGGACTGGCCGGGCAACGTGCGCCAGCTCGAAAACACCTGCCGCTGGCTGACCGTCATGGCCTCCGGCCGCGAGATCCAGATCGGCGACCTGCCCAACGACCTCTCGCAAGGCGTCACCGAGGAGCAGGCCGAGGGTGACTGGGAATCCGCACTCAAGGCCACCGTGCAGCAGGCCTTGCGCGCCGGGCGTTCCGCGGTGCTGAACGAAATCGGCCCGCAGTTCGAACGCGCCGTGATCACCACGGCGCTGGGTTTTACCGGCGGTCGCCGTCAGGACGCCGCGAAACTGCTCGGTTGGGGCCGCAACACCCTGACCCGCAAGATCAAGGAACTCGGTATCGACTAGGGCGTGTTCACGCTACGCCAGGCGTAGTGTGAACAGGCCTTAACAGCCGCAGGCCGGGGCCGCGGCGCCGTTCAGGACCAGCGTGCCGGTGAGCTCCGAGACGTGGCCGAAGCCGTGGTGTTCGAGGTATTCGAGGATGCCGCGGTTGATCTTCGGCAGGATCAGCGGGTCGTAGAACAGCCCCGTGCCGATGCCCACGGTCGCGGCGCCGGCGATCAGAAACTCGATCGCGTCGCTGGCCGAGGTGATGCCGCCCTGGCCGATGATCGGCACGCCATGCGGCGCGGCGACCTGATGGACCTGATGCACCTTGAGCAGGGCGATCGGCTTGATCGCGGGGCCCGACAGTCCACCCTGGTTGTTGCCGAGCACCGGTCTGCGCGTGGCGATGTCCACGCTCATGCCCATCAGCGTGTTGATGACGGCGAAGGCATCCGTGCCGGCCTCGATGCAGCGCCGCGCGTTTTGCGCGATGTCGGTCTGATTCGGCGACAGCTTGGTGATGATCGGCTTTCGGGTCACCGCGCGGCAGGCCTCGACGACGCGTGCCGACATGTCCGGGTCGTTGCCGAAGGCCACGCCGCCTTCCTTGACGTTCGGGCAGGAGATGTTGATCTCGATCGCGTCGATGCGCGAGTCGTCGAAGCGCCGCGTGACCTCGACATATTCCTCGACCGTCGAGCCCGAGACGTTGGCGATGAAGCGGGTCTCGCCGAAGTCCAGGTGCGGCAGGATCCAGTCGACGACGTAGTCCACGCCCGGATTCTGCAGGCCGATGGCGTTGAGCATGCCCTGTGGGGTCTCATAGACGCGGTGCGGCGGGTTGCCCAGCCGCGCCTTGCCGGTCGTCCCTTTCAGGACCACGGCGCCGGCGTCGCGGTTGGAGAAGCCGTGGACCCGCGTGTACTCTTCGCCGAACCCGACGCAGCCCGACAGCAGCACCAGAGGCGTGGTGAATTCCAGGCCGCAGAACTGCAACGCCAGGCGCGAGTCATTGTCGGTTGCGGCGGCGGTTGACCCCTGGGCGCTCATTGCAATGATGTCCGAAGATGTTTCATGTCGTCTTGTACCGGCCCGAGATCGCGCCCAACACCGGCAACATCATACGACTGTGCGCGAACACCGGCAGCCGCCTGCATCTGATCCGGCCGCTGGGTTTCGAGCTAGACGATCGCCGGCTGCGCCGCGCCGGTCTGGACTATCACGAGTGGGCCGAACTGCGCGTGTACGACGAGCTCGATGCCTGCCTGGATGCGTTTGACCCCGCGCGGGTCTGGCCGCTGACCACACACGGTTCGCTCGCCCCGCAGGGCGCGCAGTTCAGGGCCGATGATGTGTTCGTTTTCGGCCCGGAAACCAGCGGACTTGGCGCGGCACTGCTCGATCGCTGGCCGGCCGAACGCCGGCTGCGGCTGCCGATGCTGCCGTCGAGCCGCAGCCTGAACCTTTCCAACGCCGTTGCGGTGACGATCTACGAGGCCTGGAGACAATGCGGATTTCGCGGCGCGGTCTGATCGCCGTCCTGTTGATTTCGGGCTTGCGCGCCACTGTGGCGGTCGGGTTCGACACGACCGCAGTGCTGGGCGAGGCCCTGTACCGCGATGAGAACCTGTCGCTGAACCGCAACCAGTCCTGCGACAGCTGTCATCAGATTGCCGTGCCCGATCGCGCCGGCAGCGAACTCCCTCCGGTGTCGGCGTTCGTCGATCCGCGCAATCACGATGCCGAATCGCCCGTATCGCCGGGGTCCGTTCCGGGCCAGGTGGGCCTGCTCAATGCCCCCAGCGCAAAATACGCGGCGTTTTCGCCCGCGTTTCACTGGGACCCCACTGAAGGGCTGTACGTGGGCGGGCAGTTCTGGAACGGTCGTGCCGCCGGGCTTGCCGAGCAGGCCGCGCTGCCGCCGGTGAATCCCCGCGAGATGGCGCTGCCCAGTCACTGGGCCGTGGTGTCGCGGCTGAAGGAGAATCCGGAATACGTGCGCGCGTTTCGGGTGCTGTACTCCGTGGACCTCGATCGGGTGCCGGCACGCGAGCTGGCACCTGCGGAAGTTTCCGCGCCGGCCGGGGTCGAACCCGCGTATGTCGCCATGACCCAGGCCATTGCCGCGTTCGAGCGTGAGCCGGCGTTCGCGCCATTCACGTCCAAATTCGATTTCTACCTGGCCGGCGTCGTGGAGCTCCGCGCCGACGAGGCGCGCGGGCTGGAGCTATGGAACGACGCCGAACGCAGCAAGTGCGGTGAGTGCCATCCGGCGACCCCGGTGCAAGTTCCAGACGGTAGCGAACGGCCCGCCCTGTTCACGGATTTCACCTACGACAACCTCGGCGTACCCGCGAACGCCGCGATCGACGGCCCGCCGGATCTCGGCCTGAGTGGCCGGGCGGAGATCGCCGCGACCGATCCTGCTGGTCTGCAACGCGGCAAGCAGAAGGTGATGAGCGTGCGCAATATCGCGTTGACTGCGCCTTACATGCATAACGGGGTGTTCACGACCCTGGAACAGGTCGTGCACTTCTACAACACGCGTGATGGGCTCGGGCGCGTATGCAGGGATAGCCGAGATCCCGGTTTTGGCGTGGACTGCTGGCCGCCGCCGGAAGTGGCCGAAAACGTCAACACGGAGGAGCTCGGTGACCTGAAGCTCAGCGATGAGGACGAGCGGGCACTGGTCGCGTTCATGCGCACGCTGACCGACGGCTATCCGGACTGGGGTGGCGATTCGCGCGTGCCGCCCGGTACGGCGGCCCCGCTTGTGGGGGCGCGCGCAGGCGGGCCAGAGGTCGCCACGGAGTAGCGGCTACTCGGCCTTCGGGTCGCGCGTCAGCAGGGCCTCGATCGCGGCTTTCGGTTCGACGCCCTCGAACAGGACCGCACGCACCTGCTCGGCGATGGGCATCTCCACGTCACGCCCGGCGGCGAGCCGGCACAGTGCC
This sequence comes from Chromatiales bacterium, assembly GCA_020445605.1. NCBI lineage: Bacteria > Pseudomonadati > Pseudomonadota > Gammaproteobacteria > Chromatiales > Chromatiales bacterium. The sequence continues at coordinate 38,463 of JAGRGH010000032.1, read as the reverse complement.
CGCACCGTGTGATAGCCCTCGACGGCCTGCGCGATGCCGGCGATGGCGTCCCCGATCGTCTGACCCTTTGCCAGGGCCCGGCCGAGGCGCCGGTTGCGCGACTGGTCATCCGTGCAGGTCAGCACGAGATCGCCGACCCCGGCCAGTCCGTAGAGCGTCTCCGCGCGTGCGCCGAATGCCAGTGCGAGACGGGTCATTTCCGCGAGTCCGCGGGTGATCAGCGCCGCGCGCGTGTTGGCGCCAAAACCCAGACCGTCCGTGATGCCCGCCGCGATCGCGAGCACATTCTTCGTCGCGCCGCCGATGGCGACGCCGATCGGGTCATCGGTCGTGTAGGTGCGAAACACCGGGGCATGCAGGCGTTCGACCCAGTGCTGGGCGTAGGCCGGGTGCCACGATGCGACGGTCGCCGCCGCGGGCAAATTGCGCGCGATCTCGGTGGCGAACGTGGGGCCACTGACGATGGCTATGGGTGCGTCGCCGATCAGTTCGGCGGCGACCTGGTCCAGACGCAGGCCGGTCTCGGGCTCGAGGCCCTTGCTGGCCCAGGCGAGTTCCCGGCAGGGGCCGTGTTTGAGCAGATTTTGCAGCGTGGCGCGGAAGGCGCCGCTCGGGACGACGATCAGCCGGTCGTCCGCGCCGTCGAGTGCCGTGGCGAGGTCGGCGGTCGGGGTGATGGACTCGGGCAGTGCCACACCCGGCAGGTAGCGCCGGTTTTCGCCCTCGCGGACGAGTGCTTCCGCATGTTCGCGACGGTGTGCCCACAGACGCACGCGGTGCCCGTTGCGGGCCAGGCAAAGCGCCAGCGCGCTGCCCCAGGAACCCGCGCCGATGACCGCGACGTCTGCCATCGGCGCGCGCTATGGACTCAGGTCAATTCGGCGCGTTGCCGCTGCCGCCGGCGCGTTGGCGCTGGCGCTCGGCGTAGATCGCGTCGAAGTTGACCGGCGCGAGCACGAACTGCGGAAAGCCGCCCTTGGTGACGAGGTCGGAAATCGCCTCGCGTGCGTAGGGGAACAGCACGCCGGGGCAATAGCTGCCGAGCAGCACGTCGATCTGGTCCTTTGGATAGCCGCGCACCATGAAGATTCCGGCCTGATGCACTTCGACCAGGAATGCCGTGTCCTCACCGCTGCGTGCGGTGACGGTCACGTTCACGATGACCTCGTAGTGGTCGTTGCCCTGCGGGTTCGTCGATGCGCCGAGGTTGACCTCGACTTCCGGTTTCCAATCCTTCAGAAACACCATCGGGCTGTTCGGGGATTCGAGTGAGGCGTCCTTGAGGTAGACGCGCTGGATCGAAAACTGCTGCTCGCTGGTGGTGCTTGCGCCGGGGGCGCCGGGTTCAGTGCTCATGTTCGGATTGAATTCCTAACGTTGCGTGACGGGTAGGTTCGCGTTCTGCCACGCGAGCATGCCGCCGCGCAGATTGAACACCTGTTCGAAACCGGCGCGGCGCAGGTGGCCGGCGGCAACGTTCGACCGGCTGCCGCTGCGACAGCCGACGATGATCGGGCGGCTCTTGTATTTCTGCAACTGCGAGACGCGGTTTTTCACCTCGCCGAGCGGGATGTGGATCGCGCCACGGATGTGACCGTCGGAAAACTCGTTCGCCTCGCGCACATCGAGGACGACCGCTTCACGGTCGTTCATCAGCCGCACCGCCTGCTGCGGGCCGACGGCGTTCTTGCCGGAGTCGTTCATGTACGAACGCGCCAGAAGCACGAGCGCCGCGACGAGAATCGCTACGGTGGGCCATTGCTGGGCGAGAAAGTCGAGGATTTCTTGCATCGTCGGAGAAACAGTGGGCACGCGCGGCGCGCGTCCGCCCGCCGTCAGCGTGGATCGGATTGTGGGTTAGTCGCCGTGCTGGCAGAACACGTCTCGCATCATCGAGATCAGCTGTAGCGTGCGCGCGTCGCTGACCCGGTAATAGACACGGTTGGCATCCTTGCGCGAGGCCAGGATGCCCTTGTCACGGAGGATCGCCAGATGCTGCGAGATGTTGCTCTGCGATGTCCCGACGTACTCGACGATTTCCTGTACGCTCACTTCTTGATCGCCGAGCGTACAGAGAATTTTCAGCCGCAAGGGGTGCGACATCGCCTTGAGTGATCGCGACGCGCGGTCGATCTCGTCGTCGGACGAAATCAGGTCGCTGAGATCGGCGTCGTAGTCCAAATCGGTTCCAGCCATAGGCGTAAATTGTGCATGTACCATCCATCCTCCTTCGGGGCGGTTGCGATGCGTTTCGGCGTCGCTGCGACGTGGGCTCTTGTTGTTCGGATTTCCGCCCGGATCATGCCCTGCCGCCGAGGTTGAGCCCTCGCCGGCGAGCCGTGTCCGCCCGGCCCACTAAACAATTTTAATGTACACTAATAAAATAATACGTTACTTTAGTGAAAGTCGAGCGGCCCCGGTCGCCGCGCGCCCCGGACCCGTCGGGGTGGGTCCCGGTTTCGGGGCCGCCGCACCGATCCTGGCGGGCACCGCGCAGGCCGCGGACAACCCCCGACTCAGTTAGACGCCATGCCAGTCCCACACCGTCCCGTGACCCTGATCGTGCTCGATGGCTGGGGTTACAGCGAGCAGACCGAGTTCAATGCGATCGCGCTGGCGAACACCCCGGTGTGGGATCGCCTCTGGCGCGAGTGTCCGCACACCCTGGTCAATGCCTCCGGCGCCGCCGTCGGCCTGCCTGGCGGCCAGATGGGCAATTCCGAAGTCGGCCACATGAACCTCGGCGCCGGCCGGGTCGTCTATCAGGAATTCACGCGCATCAGCCGTTCGATCCGCACCGGGTCGTTCTACCAGAACCAGACGCTGACCGAGGCGGTGGATCTGGCGGTGGCAAACCGCGCAAGGATCCATGTGATCGGGCTGCTCTCGCCGGGCGGGGTGCACAGCCACGAGGATCACATCCAGGCGATGATCGAACTGGCCGCGCAGCGCGGCGCGCGCGATATCGCCCTGCACGCCATTCTGGACGGGCGCGACACGCCACCGCGCAGTGCGGACGGCTCGCTGCGCCGTGCGCAGGCCACGCTGGATCGTCTCGGCGTTGGGCGCATTGCGAGCGTGATCGGGCGCTATTACGCAATGGATCGGGACAACCGCTGGGATCGCGTGCAGACGGCCTACGAACTGTTCACCGACGGGCGCGCCGAACATGTCGCGGTCGATGCGGTATCCGCGCTCGAGGCCGCCTATGCCCGTGGCGAGGGCGATGAGTTCGTTGTCGCGACCGCGATCGTGCCGGCCGGCGGCAAACCGCTCGGCATGGATGACGGGGATGTCGTGTTCTTTATGAACTTCCGCGCCGACCGTGCCCGGCAGGTGACCGAGGCCCTGACCGAGCCCGGTTTCGCCGGCTTCCAGCGGGCGCGTGCGCCGGAATTCGCGCGTTTCGTGTGTCTGAGCGAATTCCACGAATCGTTCGATTTGCCGGTGGCGTTCCCCCCGGAGCGGCTGAACAACGTCTTTGGTGAGTACATCGGCCGACTGGGTCTGCATCAGCTGCGGATCGCCGAGACCGAGAAATACGCCCATGTGACGTTTTTCTTCAACGGCGGTCGCGAGGAACCGTTCGACGGCGAGGAGCGCATTCTCGTGCCGTCGCCGAAGGTTGCGACCTATGACCTGCAACCGGAGATGAGTGCGGTCGAGGTCACCGACCGGCTGGTCGGCGCGATTGTCGGCGGTCGCTACGACGCCATCATCTGCAACTACGCCAATGCCGACATGGTCGGTCACACGGGCAAGGTCGATGCTGCGATCAAGGCCGTCGAGACGCTCGACACCTGTCTCGGGCGTGTGATCGAGGCGCTGCGCGCGGTCGGTGGCGAACTCATCATCACGGCCGATCACGGCAACGCCGAAAAGATGGTTGACCCCGAAACCGGGCAGCCGCATACGGCCCACACCTCGTTCCTGGTGCCGCTGATCTACGTCGGCCGCCCGGCGGAACTCGCCGACAGCGGGGCGCTTTGTGACGTCGCGCCGACCCTGCTCCAGCTCATGGAACTGCCCGTTCCGGACGAGATGACGGGGCGCTCGCTGATCTCGTTCAACGAAGAGGCCGCGGTCCAGCGTGCATCCTGAGCGGCCGGCGGCGTGGTGTTGGTGCCTCGCTGCCGCTGGTGTCCTGCTCGTCGCATCTCCAGCCGCGGCCATCGATCGGGCCGCCGAACTTCAGGCGCTACGCACCCGAATCGCCCAGATCGAGGCCGCGAACCGTGCACTGCACGGCGATCTGGACACCGGTGTCGAAGCCCTGCGCGCGGCCGAAACGGCCATCGGCTCGGCACTCGCGCGCATCGCGGATCTCGATCGACAGCTGACCGGCTCGCGCGGTGAGGCGACGCGGATCGAAACGGAAACCAACGCCGTCCAGGCAACCCTCGCCCGGCATCGGGCACGTCTCGCCGATCAGCTGCGTGCCGCGCAGCGCAGCCGTGGCGGCGGACTGCGCGTGCTGCTGAGTCAGGCGGAATCCGCGCGGCTGGCGCGTATGGTCGCCTACCACGGCTATACGGGCCGCGCCCGGGCCGCAGAGATACAGGCGACCCAGGCAGCGCTGGACCGGCTCGCCGAGCTCGCCGCTGCCGCCGCGGCGAAGGCGGCCGAAATCGAGTCGCTGCGCGCCGCCACGGTGCACGAGCAGCAGCGCCTGGATGCCGAGCGGGCCGAACGCGAGCGCGTGATCGCGGCGCTGCGCGGCCGGATTCAGTCCGCCGAGGCGGAGCTCACGGAACTGCGCGCCGACGAACGCCGGCTGGATTCGCTGGTCCAACAGGTCCGTGCGGCGGTGACCGACGTGCCGTCCACGGTGCTGGCCGAGCTGCGTTTCGGCAGCCGGCGCGGGCGCCTGCCGTGGCCGGCTGCCGGCGCGGTCATCGCGCGTTTCGGCCAGCCGCGTGCACAGGCCCTGGCCTGGGATGGAATGCTGATCGCTACGGCGCCCGGTGCGCCGGTTCGTGCCGTGGCCCATGGCCGGGTGGTATACGCCGACTGGCTGCGCGGCTACGGTCTGTTCACGATCATCGACCATGGTGAGGGCTTCATGACGCTGTATGGCCACAACGAGGCGCTGAACAAGACGGTCGGCGATTGGGTCGAGGCCGATGAGGTGATCGCGCTGGCCGGCGACTCGGGCGGGCGCCGTCAGACGGCCCTGTATTTCGCCCTGCGGGTCAACGGCCAGCCGCGCGACCCGCGCCCCTGGCTGGTGGCCGGGGGATGATCGGGTGCTTCGATCGCGCGCGCGGCCGTCACGCGGATCGGTCGTTTTTCACCCGACGGTTAGGCATACTCGTAACGATAGACGAATTGCGTGGCCCGACCCGGGCCGGGAGAAACCCCAGATGAAGGCGTGGATCAAGCAGGGCGTGTTGGCGCTGGCCGGCGGCGTGCTTGGGCTCGGGCTGGCCGTTGGCCACAACGTGCTCGCCGAGCGTTCCTCGGCAAGCCAGGTGCCGGACCTGCCGATCGACGATCTGCGCACCTTCGCCGAGGTGTTCGGACGCATCAAGCGCGATTACGTGGAGCCGGTCGACGACAAGGTGCTGCTCGAGCACGCGATCGAAGGCATGCTCGCCGGTCTGGACCCGCATTCCTCGTATCTGTCGCCGGACGACTTCAAGGAACTGCAGATCGGCACCTCGGGCGAGTTTGGCGGCCTCGGCATCGAGGTCGGCATGGAGAACGGCTTCGTCAAGGTCATCGCGCCGATCGACGACACCCCTGCCGCGCGCGCCGGGATGAAATCCGGAGACCTGATCATCCGGCTCGACGACAAGCCGGTGAAGGGCATGTCGCTGAACGAGGCGGTGTCCATCATGCGCGGCAAGCCCGAGACCTCGATCGTCGTCACGATCGTGCGCGAGGGCGAGGACAAGCCGCTGCGCATCACCATTGTGCGCGACATCATCAAGGTGCAGAGCGTGCGCGCGCGCATGCTTGATCCGGGCTTCGCCTATGTGCGCATCTCGAACTTCCAGTCACACACCGGCGAGGACATGGTCGCGGCGCTCGGCAAGCTCAAGACCGAGGCCGGCGGCGCGCTGAAGGGTGTGGTGCTCGATCTGCGCAACAACCCGGGCGGCGTGTTGAATTCCGCCGTCACCGTCAGCGATGCATTTCTCGATCATGGGTTGATCGTCTATACCGAGGGCCGCGTGGAGGACTCCAAGCTGCGCTTCGAAGCGGCCGCCGACGACGTCATCGACGGCGCGCCGATCGTCGTGCTGGTCAACGGCGGTTCGGCGTCCGCGTCGGAAATCGTCGCGGGTGCTTTGCAGGATCAGAAACGCGCGATCATCATGGGCCAGAAGACCTTCGGCAAGGGCTCCGTCCAGACCATCGTTCCGGTGCGCGGACAGGCCGCCGTCAAGCTCACGACAGCGCGCTACTACACGCCGTCCGGACGCTCGATCCAGGCTTCCGGAATCACCCCGGATATCGAGCTTGTCCCGGTGAAGGTCGCAGGTGTGGACGAGCCCGAGGTCAAGCCCCTCAAGGAGGCCCAGCTCAACCGCGCGCTCAGCAACGAGAACGGCGCTGAGGAACTGCCTGCATCGGGGTCGGAAAAGGACGGCGCGGACAAGCCGGCCGAGAAGCCGCTTGCCGAGCGCGACTACCAGCTGCACGAGGCCCTGAATCTGCTGAAGGGTTTGTACATCCTGCAGGCACGTCACGACGCCGCCTGATCGCTGCTGACGGCCCCGCGTCTTGGCGCTTGCGGCCTGGGGGCTGGTCGCCACGCTTGCTGCGGCCGCCGGCCCGGGCGCCCAACTCGCCATCGTCATTGATGACCTGGGCTACGATCCGGGCGCCGCGCGGCGGGTCGCTGCGCTGGCAGGACCACTGACCGCCGGCATTCTTCCCGACACCCCCGCTTCGCGCACGACCGCCACACTTGCCCGCGCCGCGGGTCACGAGGTGCTCGTGCACCTGCCGATGCAAAGCCGAGAACCCCATGAGCTCGGTCGAATCGCGCTGACCCTGGGGCAGGATGAACTCACGGTGACCCGCAGCCTGGACGATGCGCTGACCGCCGTGCCCGGGGCGCGTGGCCTGAGCAACCACATGGGCTCGGCACTGACCGCCGACACCGGCGCCATGCGCACACTGATGCTGAGCCTGCACATGCGCGGGGCGCTGTATTTCCTCGACAGCCGCACCGATCCCGGTTCTGTCGCCGAACGCACGGCCTGCGAGTACGGCGTGCCGTTCGTGCGTCGCGACGTCTTCCTGGATCACGATCCGGACCCGGCCGCCATCGCCGCGGCGCTGGCTCACGCGGCGGGGTTGGCGCGCACGCGCGGCCATGCCGTCGCGATCGGCCATCCGTATCCCGCGACACTCGCCGTGCTCGAGGCGCGACTGCCGGAACTCACCGGTGCCGGTGTTACGCTGGTGCCGGTTTCCGCGCTCGTCACCGACCCCGCCGAGGTAGACCCATGGCCCACGTGCTCGTCCCGCTCGCCCCCGGTTGCGAAGAAGTCGAGGCCGTAACGGTCATCGACCTGCTGCGGCGCGCGGGCATCACGGTCGTGGCTGCCGGACTCACCGATGGCGTCGTCACCGCCAGTCGGGGCACCCGGCTGCTGCCGGATACCGACCTCGATTCGGCGCTCGAACGCGATTACGACATGGTGGTGCTGCCCGGCGGTTTGCCCGGCGCCGACCATCTGGATGCCGATCCGCGCGTGCGCGAGCTGCTGCGGCGCATGGCCGAATCCGGTCGTTTCACGGCCGCGATCTGTGCGGCGCCGAAGGTGCTCGCGAGCGCCGGCCTGCTGGCGGGTCGCCGCGCGACGGCGTATCCCGGGGTGCTCGACGCGATCGCCGCCGCCGACATCGAGCGTTCGACGGATGCGGTGGTCGTGGACGGCAAGGTGGTGACTTCGCGTGGTCCCGGCACGGCCATGGATTTCGCGCTGGAACTGATCGAGCGGCTGACCGACCGCGCAACGCGCGAGCGTGTCGAGGCCGGACTCGTGCGATCCTGACCATAGCCTGGCTATGGCTGCGAATCACCGCCTTGATTCAGCCCTGCTCAGCCACGCAGAAGCGCTAGATCATTGCGGGACAGGACACTAGACTTCAACGCTCGGGATCGATCGGTACGCTGGCGTTGATTGGATCCGGGATCGTCGGGACGGGGATGGTAGCCGTGCGAGTTTGCCGAATGCGAACCAAATGAGCTTGGTTGGGGAAAAGGTCTTTGCCGTTGCTCTCGCCGGTTTCGAAGGCACCGAGCGCGAGCGGGTCGAGCGTTCGCTTGCGCTGTCGGCCGCGCGTCTGCGCCGGTATCGGCTCGCGCAGCCGCTGCGTGGCGAACGCGCCGACATCCTGTTGACGAACGCCGGTCCGGACGATCCGAACGGTCGCGCGGCGATCACTTCACTCAACTTCGAAGCCAGATTGCCGGCGCTGGTTCTGTGCGAACGCAACCCGCCCACGACGCAGGGTCCGACCGGTCCGCTGCCGGCCGAGATCGCCGGGCGGGCGCATTTCCTCACGCGCCCGTTGCTGGCCTCGCGACTGCTGCATGCGCTGGATATCGTCACGCTGCGCGAGTTCGGTTTTGCACCGGAGCTGCGGATCGGCGCGGCGCCGGAGACCGGGCTGCGCGACTGGAACGCGCTGCGCGAGGTGATCCGCGCGCGGCTTCGTTTCCCGCGGCGTATTCGGGCGCTGGTCGTCACGGCCAGCGTGACGCTCTACAAGCAGGTCGCGCTGGTGCTGAACAGCGCCGGCGCGGGCACGGTGCATGCGGCGAATCCGCAGGCGGCACGGGATGTCGCCGCGCAGCTTGAGGTCGGCCTGGTCGTGATCGATTCGCGCATCGGACGGGGTGTAGACCCCGCGCTGTGCGAGGCCATTGCGGCGCGCGGAACCGCGCCGCTGCCACGTTTTGTCCTGCTTGTCGATCCGCTGAATCCGTGGGCCGGGCGCAAATGCCCGGTTCATGCGAGCTTGCCGCGTCCGGTGGACTTCGAGCCGTTTGCCGCAGCGCTGGAGGGTCTGTTTGCCCGCGCGGAGCCGCGCATCGAGCGGCAGTCGGCATGACGCCCGAACGCCTCTGAGGCAATTCTGATCAAGTAAGAGTGGTATGCGGCGCTGGGCACCGTTGCCCCGGAAAACCGGGGTGACTTGATCGGCGACCAGAGGTGGCCCGCGGCGGATATTGCGCAACGATGGCGCGGTGCTCTAGATTGTTGGCGCCATTTTTTGGGTCATTCTGACGGGAGGGGGTATGCGTTCGTCTTTCAAGGCTGGTTGGTTCACGATGGTCGCGCTGATTCCGGGCATGGGTATCGCGGGCGATTTCGTTCCGAACTCGGTGCCGGTCGACAATCCGCTGGCGCTGGTCCTGCTGGGCGCTGCCGCGGCTCTGCTCGGCGGTGTGTTCCTGCGCTCGCGCCGCAAGTAGGAACTGAGGACCGCCGGTCGCGCGGTTACGTACCAGGGCCTGCTCACACTGCGCGTGACGCAGCGACGGTGGCCGTTTTTGTGGCCAACAAGGCGCTGTGAGCGCAGTGTGAACAGGCCCTAGGCAAAGTACCGGAGTCCTCGCATGAGAAATTCCCGCTCTCCGCTGCTCGTACTGGCCACGCTCGTCTGCGGGTCGGTACGGGCTGCGGATGTTATTGTTCCACCGCCGGCGACGTCCGTGCCCTCTGACAATCCGCTTGCGCTCGGTCTTGCCGCACTCGCGGCGCTGCTGATCGGGCTCAGTTTCCTGAGAAATCGGCGTCGCTAGGCTGCAAGCAGCGCTGGCATCGGGCGGGGCTGGCGCGACTCGCACGCCAGGCCATTCCCGCGGAACTACTTCCGGTCACGCCTTCGGTGTCGTCTTGCAGTCGGGTACGGCGGCCGATCCCTTCCGTTGTTGCAGCGCAGGCAACGGATTCCGTAATGGGTAATTGACAGAATGGATTGGATCGCTCCCGGCAAAGGCTGGTACGCATCCGTGTTCATGGCCGGATTCGTTGTGGTGCTGGCCTGGGAGCTTCTGCGACCCCTGCACCGCGAGCGCGTGGACATGGTTCGGCGCTGGGTTGCCAACCTGTCGCTGCTGGTCATCGGCGGGCTGGTGTTCCGCTGGCTGAATCCCCTGCTGGTGCTTGCCGTCGCACACCTGGTCGAAGTCTCGCAGTTCGGCTTGCTGAACTGGCTGCCGCTGGCTCCGGGTCCGGCCTTTGTTGCCGGGTTTGTCCTGCTCGATCTCGCCGCCTGGGTCACACACTGGTTGAGCCATAACCTAGCGTGGTGGTGGCGCCTGCATGTCCTGCATCACAACGACACCGAGGTGGACTTTTCGACGACCTACCGGCATCACCCGCTGGATGTCGCGGTTTCACTCGCAGCCGATCTGACCCTCATCACGCTGCTGGGGTGCGATGTCGTGACCGTGTTGATCTATAAGGTCGTCGCGATGAGCTGGAATCTGCTCCGGCACGGAAATCTCGCGCTTCCACACGCGATCGAGCGCCCGCTGACGAAGGTGCTGGTCACGCCGTACCTGCATCGCCTGCATCACTCGCGGATTCGCCGCGAGACCAATTCAAACTATGGCGTGCTGTTTTCGTTCTGGGATCGCTGGTTCGGCACCTATGCCGAACGGCCGTTGCACGAGTATGCCGATCTGCCGATTGGACTCGAGGTCTATACCGGGCGCACCGAGCATGGGCTGCTGCGCATGCTGCGCCTGCCGTTCGTGTGGAACCAGAAGAGGATTGATGCCGGCCTCGCGGCCGATGCGGGATCAGTCGCGCCAGAGCAGCTTCGCGTACAGGGTTAGCGCGAGCGTTGCGGCTGTCGCACCGAGCGCGGTCTGAACGGTCGGCGTCAGCAACTGCGGCGCTGACAACAACAACGCCAGACCGCCACCCAATAATCCACTCGCGACGATCGCGGTAACGACGCGGCGGTTGCCCCGTCGTGCCAGCGCCTGATCCGCCGCACGATCGTGTTCGCTGACACCGATGTCCAGCCGTCCGTCGCGGGCCTGCGTGGCGACCTCGTGCAACAGCGTCGGCAGCAAGGGCAGTGTCTCGGACCACTTTGGCAGTTCCGTGCGCAGCCGGCGCAGGAACGCACGCGGCCCGAACTGCGCGGCCGTCCAGCGCTCCAGAAACGGCTTGGCCGTCTGCCACAGATCCAGTTCCGGATACAGCTGCCGGCCGAGTCCCTCGATGTTCAGCAGCGTCTTTTGCAGCAGCACGAGCTGCGGCTGGATCTCCATGTCGAAACGCCGCGCCGTGGCGAACAGGTTCACCAGAAACTGCCCGAATGAAATCTCTTTGAGCGGACGCTGGAAGATCGGTTCGGACACCGTGCGAATCGCCGATTCGAATTCGTCGATGCGCGTGCCACGCGGCACCCAGCCGGATTCCACGTGAAGCTCGGCGACGCGACGGTAGTCGCGATTGAAAAACGCCAGAATATTGCCGGCCAGGTAGTGCTGGTCCTCGGTCGTCAGCGTGCCCATGATGCCGAAGTCCACGGCGCGGTACTGGCCGTCGGCCGTGACAAAGATGTTGCCCGGGTGCATGTCCGCGTGAAAGAAATTGTCGCGGAACACCTGCGTGAAAAAGATCTCCACGCCGCGTTCCGACAGGCGCTTGAAGTCCACGCCGACCGCGCGCAATGCGGCGATGTCGCGGATCGGAATGCCCTCGATGCGTTCCATGGTCATCACGTCGCGGCGCGTATGGGACCAGTACACGGCCGGCACATGGAGCAGGTCCGAGGTCGAGAAGTTGCGCTTGAGCAGGGCGGCGTTTGCGGCCTCGCGCATGAGATCGAGTTCGTCAAGGATGGTCTTTTCGATCTCCGCGACGACCTCGATTGGCCGCAGTCTGCGGGCATCGGCCGAGAATCGCTGCGCGAGCCGCGCGATGCTGTAGAGCAGGCCGATGTCGCGGCGGATGACCGGCTCGATGTTCTCGCGCAGTACCTTGACGACGACCGCTTCACCGCTCGGCAGGCGCGCGGTGTGGACCTGGGCGACCGATGCCGAGGCCAGCGGCGTCAGGTCGAACTCGGCATACAGTTCCGCAACCGGCCGGCCGAGCGCAGTTTCCACGATGCGTCTGGCATCCGTGCCCGGGAACGGTGGCACGCGGTCCTGAAGCTTCGCGAGTTCGTCGGCGATGTCCAGCGGGATCAGATCACGGCGGGTCGAGACGATCTGTCCGGCCTTCACGAAGATCGGCCCGAGATCCTCGAGCGCGCGGCGGATGCGTTCGGCGCGCGGTGCCTTGCGTCGGCCGAGCCAGCGGCTCGGGCTCAGCCAGTCGAGAAACCGCAGCGGCCGGAACAGGTGCAGCGCGAGGATGATCTCGTCGAGCCCGTGACGGAGCAGCACGCGATGGATGTGCCACAGGCGCAGGGCCTGCCGGGTCCGGCTCACGGCGCGGCTTCCCCGCGTCTGGCGGCGATCTCTACCCGCGCGGCCAGGCGGTCGACATCGGCGCGAAGCTGGTCGACGTCGTTGGCGAACGCGGCAAGTTCATCGGCGGTGACCACCGCCCTGGATTCGTACTGCAGATAGTCCCCGAGGTCGGCACGAAATCCGCCGATGGCGTCGCGCGAAAACCCGCGCAGCGAGCGCAGGCCACGATCGACCGGACCCGCAAGCGCGGGTCCGAGCAACCGGCTCAGCAGGCCGCCCGGATCGGTATCCAGCGCCCGCAGAATGCCCGCGAGCCGTTCGATCAGCCGCGCATTGCCGCGCAGGTCCGCGCCGGCGGCCGCCGGCGCGTCGCCGCGCAGCAGGCGCACCAGCGCGCGGGGTGTGGCGCGAAGCTCCGCGTCGTGTGTTGCTGCACGTCCCGCGAGCACGGCGACACTGTCGTTGCCGATGCGCAGGTGCCCGGCGAGCCCGATGGGTTCGAGCGTGAAGCCGACGACCCGTCCGGCGAGTTCGGCAATCCGGGCCGCGGCGCCCGGATCGCGAACGAGTGCACGGTTCAAACCGGCCTCGATCGCGGCGAGCAGGGCGGCCGGCGGATGCCGCTCAGGCGACAAAGCCACGGTGGATCGCCACGATGCCGCCGGCGAGGTTCAGCCAGTCGCCGTCGACGAAACCGGCATCACGCACCATGCCGGCAAGGGTTTCCTGGTCCGGGTGCATGCGGATGGACTCCGCGAGATAGCGATAACTTTCGGCATCCCCTGCGACGAGCCTGCCGAGCGCCGGCAGGATGCCGAACGAATAGGCGTCGTACACCGCGCGTAGCCCCTGGGTGCGCGGGCGCGAGAACTCCAGCACGATCAGCCGGCCACCCGGTCGCAGCACGCGATGCATCTCGGCGAGTGCCGCGGGCTTGTCGGTGACGTTGCGCAGTCCGAAGGCGATGGTCACGCAGTCAAAGCTCGCCGACGCGAACGGCAGGCGTTCGGCGTTCGCCAGCGCGAAGCGCACGCGGGCGGCGTCGCCGGAATCGAGCAGACGTTCGCGGCCGCGTTCGAGCATTCGTGCGTTGATGTCAGCAATGCAGACCAGCCCGTCGCGGCCCACGCGTCTGGCGAGTTGTCGCGTCAGGTCGCCGGTGCCGCCGGCGAGATCGAGCACCCGCTGACCCTCGCGCACCGCCGCCAGATCGATCGCGATGCGCTTCCAGATGCGATGCTGACCGAACGACATCAGGTCGTTCATCACGTCATAGCGACCCGCGACCGAGTCGAACACGCCGGCCACGCGCCGCGCCTTGTCGTCCCAGCCGACGGTCTCGTAGCCGAAGTCAGTCGTGCGTTCGTTCATCGCGGAAAGTCTATCAGGGCCGACCCGAAACCCGATCTTCCTTGGCCGGTGATTGATCAGGCCGCCAGCAGCGAATTCAGCAGCCGAACGAGCTCGCGTCCTTCCTGGACGTCGAGCAGGTGGTCGCCTTTCGAGGCGATCGACTGGGCCCGGCCGCGCAGGGCCGCGACGTTGTTCATGTCCTGCGCATACGGCGGCACGATCTTGTCATTTGCGCCGAACAGTCCACCCTGCGCACGCACGATCGATACGTAGCGTGCGTTCGGGTGTGGCTGCCGATTCAGCCAGAACAGCAGGTTGCCGGGCTGTTCCGGGCTCAGGTCGCGAAACAGTGCCGCGCCGCGTTGCAGGCGCTTCTCGCCGAGCATGCCCGCGAACCAGCCGATCGGGCTGTTGGCGACGGATTCGCCGAGCGCTGCGATGTCCGTGCCCAGGTGCGGGCTGGCGATGGTGACGAGCGCCGAGACGGCGGTGTCCGCGTGTTCAACCATGAACAGCCGCGCGGCCACGCCGCCGGCCGAATGGCCGATCAGGATCAGCGATTCACCCGGATGCCAGGCCTGCGCCGCGCGCACGTAGTCGCCGATCCAGCCGGCCTGAACGGCCAGCGGCGCCTCCGTGGGCAGTTCGATCGTGTACATTCGCCGCGGGCTCTTGCCGGGTCGCTGTCCGGCCACGCCCTGATGCGTGCGGTACAGGTGACCGCCGTCGCGCCAGCCACCCTCGTGCAACGCTTTCGTGATGCCGTTGGAGCGCCAGGTCTGCGCGTCGCCGAGATAGCCCTGGATCAGGATCAGGGTTTCGGCCTGGCCCGGGATCGGGACGGCGAGCACGAACAGCAGCAACCAGAGTCGGGGGCTTTTCATGAATAATCCTTGGGTCGGAATGGGGGCCGTGTTCGCGGCGCTGGGCGTGCTGGCCGGGGCGTTCGGGGCTCACGCGCTGAGTCCGCACCTGGATGCGCGTGCGCTCGGCTGGTATCGCACGGCCGGAGAGTACCTGATCTGGCACGCGCTGGCGCTCGTTGCCGTGGGGCTCTGGGTGCAGACGCACGCGGCCGGGCGGGCGGCGCGGGTCGCGGCGGTTGCATTCGTCGCCGGCATCGTCCTGTTCAGCGGCAGCCTGTACGCGCTGGCGCTGGGGGCGCCGCGCGCGGTTGCCATGCTGACTCCGGTCGGCGGGCTGGCCTTCATCGTCGGCTGGTCAGCGTTCGCCGTCGGCGCCTGGCGGCGGACTTGAGGAGACCGCCGGCGCGATGCGCACGGCGCCGTCGAGTTTTTCGCAGTGGCCGGTCACTTTCGAGAACCGGTCGCGCGCGCCACGCCCCATCGACCAGACCCGCGCCGCGTAGTCGCGATGCACACGCAGCGCCGTCGCGGGCGGTGCGTCGGCCTGCTGTAGCACGGTCTGTGGCCGCAGCCAGTGCCAGATGACCGGGGCGGCGAGCGGATCGAAGCAGGCGCGCGCCATCAGGGTCATGCCGATGATGTCGGCCTCGGTCTCGAACTCGCGACTGAAGGGCTCCGGGTCGCCGTCTTTCGGCTCGAGCCCGGCCGCAGCGAGCAGCGACAGGCGTTCGATGCGCGCGACGCCGTCCGGGTCGGTGACATAGCGGCGGGCGGCGTCGGTCAGGCGACGCGTCGTCAGACCCTCATTGACATGTCGCGCGATCACATGACCCATCGCGTGGGCGACTAGCGCCGCCAGTTCGGCCTCTGAACCGACATAGGCGAACAGGCCGAGGTCCAGCCCGATGGTGCCGTCCGGGTAGGCGTTGAGATCCGCGCCCGCGCCATGGTCCAGCCGGAACGACCAACCGGCGGGGAACTCCGGTGCCACCGCCGCCAGCCGGCCGGCGACGCGTTCCAGCCACGCGAGCTGGGTGCCCCCGGTGAGCAGTTCGCGGTGCTCGTCGTTGTATTCGATCAGACGCCGGGCCAGCGCCGCCATCGTCGCCTGGGACAGTTCGACACGCTGGGCGCGTCCGGTGATCGGCACGGTCTCGTTTGCCTGCACGCCGCGCCAGGCCGCGCTCACGGTCACGACCAGCGCGACGATCCCGCCCGCGATCAGCGCCAGCGCCAGCGCGATGACGATCTGCCGGCGCAGGCGCGTACGCGGGTCGACGCGCCACCAGTCTCGCAGGCCCTCGCGAATCAACGCCGGCAGCTGACCCGGATCGACGAGGTGTTGTTGTTGCCGAGCGCGGTCCCGCGCAGGCTCCTGGCACTGTCGCGCAGCACCAGATCCACTCCGCCGAAGTCGGCGCGGCCGAACAGTCGTGCGGCGCAACCCGGCGCCATCGCGACCGAGCTCACGCGGTTTCGGCCGATCCGGTTGTCACCGAGGTCGCGGTCGTCGTCATAGAGCACCTCGTAGTCGCCGGAGTAGTTCTCGCCGGCATATAACGTCACCGCGCCATTCGCGGGATCTCGATCTGGGCCCGGGTGGCCGCCATGGGGTGGTCTGCCTCCGCCGCGCTGGCAGTCGACCTTGAGCGAGGAGACATCGTTGCTGCCGACCTTCGTGCCGGTCAGGTTCAGCACATCGCGCGAGAGTGTGACGAACGAGCCGCCGTATCCGACCCGGTCGTACAGGGTCACCGTGCAGCCGTCCGGCACGCGAACCGAGCTTGCACGATTGCGTCCGAGCCGGTTGTCGCCGAGATCCGGGTCATCCGCATAGAAGGTTTCGTTCTCGCCGCGCAGTCCGCTGAGCTCGTAGAGCGTGACGCCGGGCGTGGCGCCGCCGGCGCCTGCGCCGCCGATCTCCACGCACTGATAGCCGACGAAGCGGCCGTTGGCGCCGTCGCGACGCGCGTCGCGCAGATCCGAGCGGCTGTCCTGGAGTCCGCGCTCAGCCTGGCGTGCGGTGAGGTCGGCGCCGCGGCGGTGACACTCGCGCACATGTGCGAAGCGCTCGCTCGTAGGCTGCCGGTCGATATCCAGTGTCTCGCCATTGCCGCCCAGCGCGCCGGTCAGCAGGATCAGGGTGTAGATGCTCACGTTGGCCGCTCCTCGGTCGTTCCGGTCGGGGGGTTGAAATGTTCCAGTGCCGGACCCAGTTCGCGCAAGTCCACCCGGGTTGCGCGGGTCAAATTCCGGACCGGGTTGGACCGCCGCCGGGCGCCGTTTACAATCGGCGCCCGTTTGCCCCCGCCAGCGTTTTGCACCCGTCCAGATGATCGAATTTCACGGCACGACCATTCTCAGCGTTCGTCGCGACGGCCATGTCGTGCTCGGCGGCGACGGCCAGGTGACCATGGGCAACACGGTCATGAAGGGCAACGCGCGCAAGGTGCGCCGCCTGTACAAGGAGCGCGTGCTCGCCGGCTTCGCCGGTGCGACGGCCGACGCCTTCACCCTGTTCGAGCGTTTCGAGGGCAAGCTCGAGAAGCACTCCGGGCACCTGACCCGCGCGGCCGTCGAACTCGCCAAGGACTGGCGCACCGATCGCATGCTGCGCCGCCTCGATGCGTTGCTGGCGGTGGCCGATCACGAGGTATCGCTGATGATCTCCGGCACCGGTGATGTGGTGCAGCCCGAGGACGACGTCATGGCGATCGGCTCGGGCGGCGCCTACGCGCTGGCCGCCGCGCGCGCGCTGCTGGCGCATTCGCCGCTCGGTGCGCGCGAAATCGTCGAGCGTTCGCTCGGCATCGCCGCGGACATCTGTGTGTACACCAACCATCAGATCGTGCTTGAAGAACTGGCTCCCGGGGACTAACCATCGATGTCGAACATGACCCCGCGCGAAATCGTCGAGGAACTCGACAAGCACATCATCGGCCAGCGCGCCGCCAAGCGCGCCGTGGCGATCGCGCTGCGCAACCGTTGGCGCCGCGCGCAGCTCGACAGCCCGCTGCGTGAAGAGGTCACGCCGAAGAACATCCTGATGATCGGCCCGACCGGTGTCGGCAAGACCGAGATCGCGCGGCGTCTGGCACGGCTGGCGAACGCGCCGTTCATCAAGGTCGAGGCGACGAAATTCACCGAGGTCGGCTATGTCGGGCGCGAGGTCGACTCGATCATCCGCGATCTGGCCGAAGCCGCGGTGAAGATGACCCGTGAGACCGAGGTCGAGAAGGTCCGCCATCGCGCTGATGATGCCGCCGAGGAGCGCGTGCTCGATGCGCTGCTGCCACGCCCGTCCAGCAATGACTGGAACGCGGCTGACCCGCGTGACGACCAGGCGGACACCCGGCAGAAGTTTCGCAAGCAGCTGCGCGAAGGAAAGCTCGACGAGCGTGAGGTCGAGATCGAGATCTCCAGCCGTGCGTTCGGGGTCGAGATCATGGCGCCGCCGGGCATGGAGGAAATGACCCAGCAGCTCCAGGGCATGTTCCAGGACATGGCTGGCCAGCGCCGCAAGCACCGCAAGCTGCGCGTGCGCGAGGCGCTCAAACTGCTGCGCGAGGAAGAGGCAGCGCGCATGATCAACGACGAGGACATCAAGGCCCGCGCGATCGACGCCGTCGAACAACACGGCATCGTTTTCCTCGACGAGATCGACAAGATCACGCGCCGTGCCGAAGTCACCGGCGCGGATGTCTCGCGCGAGGGCGTGCAGCGCGACCTGCTGCCGCTGGTCGAGGGCTGCACGGTGACCACCAAGTACGGCATGGTCCGCACCGACCACGTGCTGTTCATCGCCTCGGGCGCGTTTCACATGGCGAAACCGTCGGACCTGATTCCGGAGCTGCAGGGCCGGCTGCCGATCCGGGTCGAACTCGACGCACTGAGCGTCGGGGATTTCGTGCGCATCCTGACCGAACCGGATGCCTCGCTGACCGAACAATATGTCGCGCTGCTCGGCACCGAGGGCGTGAATCTGCGTTTCCATGCCGACGGCATCGCGCGTCTCGCCGAGATCGCCTGGCAGGTCAACGAGCGCACCGAGAACATCGGCGCGCGGCGTCTGCACACGGTCATGGAACGGTTGATGGAAAACGTTTCGTTCGAGGCCGGCGAGGGCGAGACGGGCGTGATCGAGGTCGACCGTGCCTACGTCGACGCGCAGCTCGCCGAGCTTGCGTCCGACGAAGACCTGAGCCGCTACATCCTCTGACGGGAGTCGTTCCGATGGCATCCAAGCCCATGCCGACCGAAATCAATCTGCACCGCAAGTCGCGCACCCTCGAGGTCGCGTTCGACGACGGCGAGCGCTTCAACCTGCCGGCCGAATACCTGCGCGTGTACTCGCCCTCGGCCGAGGTGCAGGGGCACGGGCCGGGGCAGGGCGTGCTGCAGGTCGGCAAGGAAGGCGTGAACGTCGAGGCGATCGATCCGGTCGGCAACTACGCCGTGTGCCTGCATTTCGATGACGGCCACAACACCGGCATCTATTCCTGGGACACGCTCTACAGCCTCGGCCGACACTACAGCCGCAACTGGCACGACTATCTCGCGCGGCTGGCCGCGGCCGGTCACAAGCGCAAGGCGCCGGAGGCCTAGAGGACTCCCCGGTAAGGTTCGGTCCTTCCGGTGAGGCCGGCCCGCCCTGCACGCCGCCGTGCGGCAGGACACGCCGATTCAGTCAGCGTCAGTGCAGACTGCGCTCGAGCGCCTCGACGATCGAGCGCAACAACTGCTGACCGCGTTCGCCCATGCCGCGGGTGAGGCGGTCCAGGTCGCGTTCGCCGTTGAGCATCGGCCGGATCACCCCGGCCAGCCTGGCCAGATCGCCGCCGGCCGCGCGCATCTGTTCACCCATCGTCCCGAGCGCCGCGAGCGCCTGCGCATCACCGCGGGCGGCCGCCCGAATCAGCCCGGCGAGCCCCGGGGCGGCGGCCGCCGGATCCGGTGCTTCCGGGGTGGGCAGGCTGTCCGGGTTCTGCAACCCACGCAGGATCGCGCGTACCACGGCGCGGTCCTCGTCATCGAGCGGACCGGCAAGCACGGCCTCGCGTTTGCCGGCAAAAATCGCGCGTACGGCCTCGACCAGGGCCTGCCAACCGTTGGCGACCATGGCCGGGAACAGCTGTTCGATCGGCGCTCGCCGGCTCGGGTCGCCGCAGGCCTCGACCACCCCGCGGATGAACGCCGCATGGGTGGCGAGAATCTGCCGCTCCTGCTCGGACGGTGTGGTTGCACTCACTTCCCGGGCCTGGTCACGAACAGGCGCACCCAGTCGAGGGCCTCGTAGTCGTTCAGCGTTGCCGGCCCGGCCGCGACGACCTTGACGTAGTCCGGAAAGTCCGCGGCGCTGTGCCGGTACCACGAAGCGTGCGTTTCGCAGACATGCACGTTGACGCCGGCGCTGTTCAGGGCCTGCACCTCGGCGTGCGCCTCGGGGTAACGTTCGGCACGGTCACGCATGAGGGCGAATTCCTCCTTGCCGTGAAAGACGACCGCCACGGCTAGCTCCGGAAAGCGTTCGCGCAGCCTGCGCGCCCGATCGGCGACCAGCGGCAGCGCCCAGCGGATGTCGTCCTCGCGCGACTGCACCACCTCGAAGACCACGCCCGGGGGCGGCGCCGCGGCATTCAGCACGCGCTCGAAGTCGGGGTCGCCCTTGTCGGCGACCGCGTTTGCCGCGCACAGCAGCGTCAGAACTGCGCCGGCGAACGAACGGTGTAGAAACCTGAACCGCTTGAGCCGGGCGTGGATTTGCGCGAGTCTTTCTGGATGTCGATTCATGTCAGGCGTCCGCCGTCGCCGGAGGTCGGGGTTTGAACGTTACGGGCCTGATTCTAAAGCTGCTGCTGGGTGTTCTGGTTGCCTGGCCGGTGATCCTGCTCGTGACCGTGGCCAAGAACGACCTGCCACTGTTCGAACCGCCAGGGCCGTGGGCGCGACTGAAGGTGTATCTCGGCACCAATGTCGCGGCGACGAGACCGGATCATCCCTGGCCGGAGATGCGCGGGATCGTCCTCGACGGCCTCGCGCCCGGCCAGGCACGCGAGCGTGTCGTGGCGGCCATCGCAAGACTGGGCTGGGAGACCGTCGATGCCGGTCCGGTCGACCGGATACATGCGGTGGTCACGACGCGCTGGCTGCGCTTTCGCGACGACCTCGAGATTGCGCTGAGTGCGGTTGCTGGCGGGACGCGTGTGGATGTCCGTTCTGCGTCGCGCGTAGGTCGATCCGACATGGGCACGAACGCGCGCCATATCCTGGACCTTCTGGACGAGCTTCGCGCCCGGGACGACGGGACGCGCTGAGCCCGCGCGGCGAGTTAGGGCCAGTTCACACTACGCTTGGCGCAGCGCCTCGGCGGCGACCTCACGGACTTCCTCGCTGGCGTCATTCAGGCAGCGCTCGAGCGCCTTGCGCGCGGCCGCGCCGCCGGCGAGCCCGAGATAGTGGCAGGCGTCGATTCGAAGCGAGGTCGCCTCGGCACGCGTGATCTCGGCAAGCCCTTCAGCGAGGGCCGCAAGCCGGCCGTCTTCAGCAAGCGTTTCGACCACGGCGCCAAGCCCGACACGCGAGTTCAGCGGTACGTCCGGGTCGGCGAGCAACTGCAGCAGCGCGGCCTGGCCTTCGGCGTCCGCGCACTCGGCCGTCGCATCGTCGACGCGGCCATGTTCCAGCGCATGCTCGATCCGGGCCACGCAGGACCCCGGGTTCCGGGCATGGTGGATCCAGCGCGAAAGCTCAGTGGCGCTGCGGGCGCCGGTCAGCACGAACGGCCCGAGCTTCAGCCACGGCACGTTGCGCACACCGCGCTCGCGCGCGGCCTCCGGCTCGAGGCCGGCATTGAGCACCAGCACCCGCGCGAGTTCGCCCTGACGTACGAATTCGGTCAGCTCACGAAGCAGCGCCTCGCAATGCGGGCAGCCCGGGCCGATGACGAGTTCCGCCCCGACGATTGAACCCTGAGACTCGGTCATTTGGACACCTCTGTGCGTGAACGCCGAATCTTACTGATGTTCAATCCGCGGGTGTACCCGCGGCGGAGGCGAACCAGCGCGTCCAGCCCGGATTGCTTTCGACCCAGCGGGACCGCTCATCGCGAACTGCGGCCAGTGCGGACTCGGTTGCGCTTGGGTCCAGACGGCGACCAAAGCCGTCGTCCGCGTCACCCTGCATGCGGGCCAGCACGCGTCGGCCGATCGAAGCGCGGTAATGCGAGACGTCCCAGTAGTTCTGCATCACAACGCCGACCGGTTCAGTGGTGATCGTATTGAAACCGGAGAAGTCCCAGACGGCGGCGCGCCGGGCGAGCCTGCGCTTCCAGTCTTCGTAGACCGGCCACAGACCGGCGTTGTGGATGGCCTGCTGGTGCAGGGCGTGCGTCGGGCTGATGAAAAGATCAAGCCGCACGTTGTGTGCACGACAGGCGCTGATGATGTGATCAAGCTCTGTGAACAGTTCCGGATCGTAGGCGAAATCTGCAAACCTTCGCCTGTAGATCGCCAGAGAACGCTCGAACCATTGCGGCAGTGGCGTGTGCGTAAGGCGTTTTCGCCGCTCGGCAAAGGTCTGCATGCCGAGTTCGTCGTAGTCGTTGTCGACTGCGGCGCCCGAGACATTGACGGCCAGCGTGCGAATGCTCGCCAGCAGCGCGTCGGTCGACAGCAGGGTCCGCGCACGGTCGACGAGGCCAATTCGCCTGCGCATGAGCCGGTCGGGTTCAAAGCCTTCAGCTGCAGCAAGATTCCGGTCGAACATGAAAAAGTCCAGGCCCAGCACGACACGTTCGAGCTGCGGCTGATTGTCGAGTGCGTGATCGAACACGGCACGGATCGAGGGCAGATGGCCGCCGGCAACCGAGAGGTTGTAGGCATGGTCGCCGATGTCGCGTGGATCGATCCCGATCTCCGCGCGCGATGAACCGAGCACGATCTGTCGTGGCCGGTTGCGCATGACGGCCGCGGCCTTGAACAGACTTGCGAGCTTGAACTGTTCCGGCTTGATGGCGTTGATGCCGCTGCGGTACGGACCGCCCCAGACCCCGTAGGGATCCACGATCCGGTTGAGCAGCGCGACGCTCAGCACGAGCACGAACACCGCGCTGATCCACAGCAGTGCATAGCGCTTCCCAGGGCCAGGCATCTTCAGAACTGGAAGTAGATGAATTCGCTCGGCCGCAGCAGGCTGAGCACGCAAAGCACGAACAGCACTGCAATGAAGAGCGCGTGTCGCGTGCCGATGCGCCAGCGCAACGGTGGCCAGCCACCTTCGAACCATGCACCGAGGGCCGGTCGGTAGCGGCGCATCAGCGTCTGGGTGTTCGGCGCGAAAAACACGATGGCCAGTCCGGCACCGAGCCAGCCGAATTGAGTCAGGCCCTCGAACAGTCCGCTGTCACGGGTCCATTCGCCCGGCACGAACGACGCGAGCGGTCCAAGGACGCTGATCGGTATGCCGGGCCCCTCCAGGCCGGCCATTCCATGCAGAACGCGCAGCGCGGACTCGACATCCTGTGCGCGGAAAAACACCCAGCCGATGACGACTGCAACAAAGGTCAGTGCCGAGGCGAACAGCTTCGCAACTTGATGATTCGATGCGTTCCGTTTCAGTCGACGCCATGCGCGATGCGTGATCAGATAGATGCCGTGCAACAGTCCCCACAGGACGAAGGTCCAGCCCGCACCATGCCAGAGGCCACCGAGCAGCATCGTGACGAGCAGATTGCGGTAGCGCGCGAGACGCCCCCGACGATTGCCTCCGAGCGGGATGTAGAGATAGTCGCGCAGGAACCGCGAAAGCGTCATGTGCCAGCGGCGCCAGAACTCCGCGATGTTCCGGGCCTTGTACGGCGAGGCGAAATTCACCGGGAGACGGATGCCGAACATGCGCGCGAGTCCGATCGCCATGTCCGAATAACCGGAGAAATCAAAATACAGCTGCAATGTATACGCCAGCGCACCGCCCCAGGCCTCGACTGCGGTCAGCGTATGGCCCTGTGCCGCCGCGTCGAACACCGGCGTTGCGAAACCGGCAAACGTGTCGGCCAGCAGCACCTTTTTGGCGAGTCCGATCGTGAAGATGCTGATGCCGACGGAAACATGTCGCCAGCGCTCGCCAAAAAAGCGGCGCGCGAACTGCGGCATCATCTCGGCGTGATGCACGATCGGTCCGGCGATCAGTTGCGGAAAAAAGGTCACGAACAGCGCGTATTGCAGTGGACGCGGTTCCGCGGCCAGTCCGCGCTGGCTGTCGACCAGAAATGCGATCTGCTGGAACGTGAAGAACGAGATGGCCAGTGGCAGGACGATGCCGGTCAGCGGCAGTGGCTCGGTGAGCGCAAGATTCAGGTTCTGAAGCAGAAAGTCCGTGTATTTGAATCCGCCGAGCAGCAGCAGATTCAGACAGACACCGATCGCGAGCAGCCCCCGCGAGGGGCTTCGCATCAGGCGCAGGCCCAGCATGAAGTTCATCGTCATGGAGCCGAGAATCAGCGGCAGATAGATCGGGTTCCACCATGCATAGAAAAACAGCGAGGCGAGCACGAGCCACGCCTGCGCGTTGCCGTGCCGCCCGGCCAGCACGAGCCACCACCACAGCGCCAGCGTGACGGGCAGGAACGCGAAGATGAATTCGTAGGAATTGAACAGCATGGGCTGAGGGCGTCAGCCGCCGGACGCGAGTGTCGGGTGATCAGTCGGTGCCGGACCACCGGGCTCGGCTGCGCCGCGGTGGGGCCAATGCCGCAGGGGCGCCCGCTTGCGCGAACATACCGGAAGCGGCCGGTCGGCACCATGGCTGAACAGGCGCCGCCCCGGCCGGGGCGCGTTCGAGGGCTGAGCGTTGGTTTTCGACGCGGTACCCCGCGGAGCCGGGGGCTGGGGCCCCAAACGAAAAAGCCGGGCACTGGGCCCGGCTTTCGTTGCTGAACGGTTGCCTTGCGGCGCCGATCAGTTGCCCGCCGGAGCCGGCGGAGCGACCGGCGGCGGGGGCGGCGGGTAGCCATAGCCATACGGCGCATAGCCGTAGCCATAGCCCGGATAGCCATAGCCAGAGCCGTAACCGTAGCCAGAGCCCTCGCCACGGCCATAGCCGCGACCATAGGAACGACCGCCACCGCGACCGCTCATGCTGAAGTCCATGTCGCCGGTGCCGTCGCCCATGCCCCAGCCGTCGAACGGACCGCCGCGCCACATGTTGTTGCCGTAGCCCGGCCCCCACCACGCGTTAGCGGAGGTGGCGGCGACCAGCAGGCCGGCGGCCGACAGCGCGATCAGAGTCTTTTTCATGTTGGCTCCTCGATTGGTGAAAAAAAGCCGCGGCCGCGCCGCGGATAGTGCTTCTGGAACGAGCCGCCCATCGTGTGGCGGGCGGTCAGTCTAACGGCTTCCAGATACAGCTGAATTAATATAGATCAAAACCGCACGGCTTGCCCAGTCCGCGTGCACGCCTTCGAAACCGTGGTCCAGTATTTTATTTTTTACTTATAAAGAACGGGCGTTTTGCTCGTCACGAGACAGGCGTGTGTTGCGGCTGTTGCGTTGCAGGTTGCGGCCCATCGGCTGGGCGGCTGGGCCCATGGTCACGGTGCGCGCGTTCCGGTCTACGTGTTGGCCAACTGCGATTTATTCTTTCGCATTGTGTTGTGGCGGCGCTGCGATACTCGTGGCGTTGAACGCGAAACTCAGCCGAATGCGCCCGGAGGCGTTGCGTTCGACTTCGTGCAGGAGGTTCGGCGGGAACAGCACGAACCGGCCCTCGACCGGTGCAATGCGCCGCCGGCCCTCCCGCGGGTAGATCAGCAGGTCGCCGGCGCCCGCATCGGCCTGCAGGTAGTAGACGCCCGAGACCTGTTCGTCGCCGCTGTCGTGACGATGCGCAGTCGTGCGGCTGCCGGGCGGTGCGCGGTTGAACCAGCCGCCGATCCTGACCCGCAGTGCGTCGACCCCGAGCCGCCCGGCGCTGAACTGGCGCGCGCTGTCGAGCAGTTGTTCGAGTTCCGCCGGTCGGTCGTGGTCCCAGTAGAGATTCTCGTCGCGCGCCTCATAGTGATGGCTGCCGCGAAGCAGGCCCGCGGCAAATGCCCGTTCGAAGCGCTGCACCAGCGTCGAATTGAGCTCGCGGCATGGTGCGCAATCGTGAAGGCTGATCAACATTCGATGCTCGTGTGAACTGCCGGTGCGGGGCGGGTCGATCTGTACAATAGCCGGCCACCTGCTGCAACGGGGATTCCGAAATTGACTGCGCTCAAGAATGACCGGTTTCTGCGTGCGCTGATGCGCGAGCCCGTCGATGTCACACCGGTGTGGCTCATGCGCCAGGCCGGGCGCTACCTGCCGGAATATAGAGCCACCCGCGCACGTGCCGGTTCGTTCATGAATCTGTGCCGCACGCCGGACCTCGCATGTGAGGTGACCCTGCAACCGCTCGATCGTTTCGCACTGGATGCGGCGATCCTGTTTTCGGACATCCTGACGATTCCAGATGCGATGGGCCTGGGTCTGGATTTTCTGGAAGCCGAAGGGCCGCGCTTTGCGCGTGTCGTGCGGACCGCCGAAGATGTCGAGCGCCTGCCGATCCCCGATCCGAACGACACGCTCGGCTACGTCATGGACGCCGTGCGCGTGATTCGCCGCGAACTCGACGGGCGAGTGCCGCTGATCGGTTTCTCGGGCAGCCCGTGGACGCTTGCGACCTATATGATCGAAGGGCGTTCCTCGCGCGACTTCGCTGTCACAAAGCGGATGCTGTTTGACGCGCCCGAACTTCTCAACACGCTGTTGGCGAAACTTGCGCAATCGGTGGCCGACTATCTGAACGCGCAGATCGACGCCGGCGCGCAGGCAGTCATGATCTTTGACACCTGGGGCGGCGTGCTGGCACAACGCGACTACCTGGCGTTCTCGCTCGGCTACATGCAGCGGGTTGTTTCACAGCTGCGGCGCGAGGCCGACGGCCGTCGCGTACCGGTGATCGTGTTCACCAAGGGCGGTGGCCCGTGGCTGGAATTCATTGCATCCATCGGTGCCGATGCCGTCGGAATCGACTGGACGATCGAGATCGGTGATGCGCGGCGCCGGGTCGGTGACCGGGTGGCATTGCAGGGCAACCTCGACCCGTGCCTGCTGTGTGCCGGTGCCGAGCGGGTCGAGCGTGGCGTCATCGAAGTGCTGGAAAGCTTCGGTCCGCATGCCGGGCATGTGTTCAACCTTGGCCACGGCATCAGTCCGGATGCGATTCCGGACAATGTCGCGGTGCTCGTCGACACCGTGCATCGCGAAAGCGCCGGGTACCACAAGCGCCGCGCACGCGAGGCGCAGCGCACATAGTTGCCGCAGCAACGAAGAATGGCCGCGTTACGCGGCCATTTTTTTGAGTTCCCCGGCTTCTGTGCGATCATCCGGTCTCCCACCAGCCGGCCACCGCATTGGCTTGCGCGGCGCGTATCACACCCGAAGATTGAGATGAACGATTGAACGATTCCGCGGCGATCAGTGACGCAAAACAACTCGCTCGCTCCGGTGATGTGTTGCCCGGCGAGCTGATCGTGCTGCCACTGAAGGAGCGGCCGTTCTTCCCGGCGCAGGTCATGCCGATTCTGGTTGACCGGGAACACTGGCTCGCCACGGTGGATGCCGTCGGCAACACCGAACATCGAATGATCATGCTCGTGCTGACCGATGCCGAGCACGAAGAACAGGCCAGGCCACGCAGCCTGCGCAAGATCGGCACCGTCGTGCGGATGCACAACCCCACGCGCAGCGATGAGCATATCCATTTCATTGCGCAGGGCATGGCGCGCTGCGAAATCGTTCGATGGGTTTCCAGGGAGCCGCCGTTTCGCGTGCGCGTGCGCTATCCGGATGCCCCCGCCGAAGATCCCTCGCAGCTCAAGGCCTGGTCCATGGCGATCATCGAGGCGATCAAGGAGCTGCTGCCCCTGAACCCGCTGTACAAGGAGGAGTTGCGCAACTTCGTCGATCATTTCAGCCCGAACGATCCTTCGGCGATTGCGGATTTCGCGGCGAACCTGACCACGGCCTCGCGCGAGGAACTCCAGCAGGTGCTGGAAACCGTCCCGCTCATCGCACGCATGGAGAAAGTGCTGGTGCTGGTCAAGCATGAGCTGGAAGTGGCGCGCCTGCAGGCCCGCATCCGCGAACGCGTTCAGGAAACCATAAACGAGCAGCAGCGCAAGTTCTTCCTGCGCGAACAGCTCAAGGAGATTCAGAAGGAACTTGGACTGTCCAAGGACGATCGCACCGCCGAAATCGAGCGGTTTCGCGAGCGTCTCGACAGCATGGAACCCAGCGCGGAGGCGGGCGAGCGCATCGGGGAGGAGTTGCAGAAACTCGCCGTGCTCGAGACCGGTTCACCGGAGTACACCGTCACGCGCAACTATCTGGACTGGCTGACGGTGCTGCCCTGGGGGCGCTATTCCGAAGATCGTCTGGACCTCAAGCACGCGCGCAGTGTGCTGGATGCCGAGCACTATGGCCTCGAAGACGTCAAGGAACGCGTGATCGAGTTCCTTGCAGTCGGTCGCCTGCGCGGCCGGGTGGGCGGTTCCATGCTGCTGCTGGTGGGCCCGCCCGGTGTCGGCAAGACTTCCATCGGGCGCTCGATCGCGCACGCCGTCGGTCGCGAGTTCTATCGATTCAGCGTCGGCGGCATGCGTGACGAAGCCGAAATAAAAGGCCACAGGCGCACGTATATCGGCGCCATGCCGGGCAAATTCATCCAGGCCATCAAGGCCGCCGGTGTGGCGAATCCGGTCATCATGCTCGATGAGGTCGACAAGATCGGCGCCTCGTTCCATGGCGATCCGGCCTCGGCCCTGCTCGAGGTGCTGGACCCGGCGCAGAACGCGGACTTTCTCGATCACTACCTGGACGTGCGTTTCGATCTATCGCGCTGTCTGTTTGTCTGCACGGCCAATCAGCTCGACACCATTCCGGCGCCGCTGCTCAATCGCATGGAGGTGCTGCGGCTTGCGGGCTATCTCACCGAAGAGAAGGTGCAGATCGCGCGCCGTCACCTGTGGCCGACCCTGCTCGCTGACTACGGCCTGAACGGCAAGCGCCTGTCGATCACCGAGGCCGCGATCCGGCGCGTGGTCGAAGGTTATGCGCGTGAAGCCGGCGTGCGCACGCTGGAAAAACGTCTGCGCCAGATTGCGCGCAAGGCGATCGTGGAACTGCTCGACGGCCGGCGGGCGATCCGGGTCGGCGTCGAAGAGATCGTCGATTATCTCGGCGAACCCCTGTACCGCCGGCAACGTACACGCAGCATCGTTGGTGTCGTGACCGGGCTGGCGTGGACTTCGCTCGGTGGCGCGGTGCTCGATGTTGAATCGAGCGTTACGCATCACGACCGGCGCGGGTTCAAACTCACCGGCCAGCTCGGCGGCGTGATGAAGGAGTCCGCTGAGCTTGCGTATTCCTACATCGCCGCGAATGCCGCGCGCTTTGGCGCCGACCCGGCGTTCTTTTCGCGCGCGTTCGTGCACGTGCATGTGCCGGAAGGCGCAACCCCCAAGGACGGACCGTCGGCGGGAATCACGATTGCCTCGGCGTTGCTGTCACTGGCGCGCGGACGCAGGCCGCGTCGCGCGCTTGCGATGACCGGTGAACTCACGCTGACCGGGCAGGTGCTGCCGATTGGTGGCGTGCGCGAAAAGCTGACCGCCGCCAAGCGTGCGCTGATTCGCGAGGTGATTCTCCCCGAGGACAACCGGCGCGATTACGACGAGCTGCCCGAGCACGTCTGCGAAGGGCTCGAGGTGCATTTCGTCGACAAGTTTCCGCAGGTCGTCGAGATGCTTTTTTGAAACTCTGATCAAGCCGCCCTGGCTTCATTCGAATATGGCTGTCAATGCGCCGGTCAGGTCAGCGATCTCAGCATGGCGACCGCCTGACCGAGATACCCGGGCCCGAACAGGTTCAGGTGGTTGAGGATGTGGTAGAGGTTGTAGAGCGTCTTGCGACGTTCGTGACCGGGCGCGAGCGGCCAGGCCTCCGTATAACCGGCGCGAAACCGTGGACCGAAGCCACCGAAAAGTTCGGTCATCGCAAGGTCCGCCTCGCGATCGCCGTAGTAACTCGCCGGATCGTAGATGCACGGACTGCCGTCCCGGTCGAACGCAAAGTTGCCGCCCCACAGATCGCCGTGCAGCAGAGAGGGTGCCGGCGTGCCGTCTGCAAAGAAACCATCGAGCTTCGCTAGCAGGCGTTCGCCGAGGCCGCGCAACTCGCCGCCATGGCCCTTGCGTTCGGCGAGCTTGAGCTGAAAACCCAGTCGACGTTCGCGCAGAAATCCGATCCAGTCATCCATCCAGCCGTTGGGCTGCGGCGTGGCGCCTATGGTGTTGTCGCAATCGAACCCGAAGCTTGTGGTCTGGCTGCGATGCAGCTCCGCGAGCTGAGCGCCCGCTTGGGCCAGGTCGCCGCGTCCGCCGAGGTCCAGATACTCGATCGCCAGGAAGGCTTCGTCGCCGGCAATGCCCGAGGCGATCGGCGCGGGTATGCGCAAGGTCTTCGTCGCGGCCAGCGCGGCGAGTGCCGCGGACTCGGCCTCGAACATGCCGAGTCGGTTCGCGCGATTGAGTTTGACGAAATAGCGACGCTTGCCGGCGGAAACGACGGCCGTGGTGTTGATGCAGCCCCCGCCGACGCTGCGCTGCGAGTCCGGTTTGAAAGCCTCGCCGGTGGCCGCGGAAATCGCGGTGGCGATTTCGTCCCAGCGGGTCAAGCCGGCTCTTACCAGTCGAAGCCGGTACGGTTACGCAGCGGGCTCGAACGCGGAAAATGCGCGCGCAGGAATTCCATCTGGTCGGCCAGCACGCGTCGCCCCTGCAGGTAGACGTACTCGGCGTGCGTGGGCGTGAACGGAATCGCGAGCAGTTCCATGTCGGCCTGCTCCGGCGTGCGGCCGGCCTTGTGGTTGTTGCAGCGCTTGCAGGCGGTCACGACGTTGGTCCACTGATCCTGGCCGCCGTGGCTCAGCGGTTCCACATGGTCGCGCGAGAGCTGGGCGCGCGGGTGCTCGGTGCCGCAGTACAGACACAGGTGCGCGTCGCGGCGGAACAGCGCCGGGTTGTTCAGCGGCGGGGTATAGTCCTCGCGCTGGCGGCCGAGGTGATGGTTGTGACCGTAGGTCGCGATGATGGTCGACAGCGTGAGCCGGCTGCGCAGTCCGCTGATCGCGTTGTGGCCGCCGCGGATGGTGAACAGCTCGCGCCCGCAGGTGTAGGCGACCTGCTCGAGGTGAAACAGGCGGGCGGCCTCCTGGAAGCCGATCCATTCCACCGGCATGCCGGCGGCATCCGTACGTAGAATCTGCTGGCTCAGCTCAGGCATTGGCCGTGGCTCCCCGCGCAGCGCGTGCAACGGACCCGCCGAACGGCCGCAGCCGATCGGTTTCCAGGCTCACCAAGCAACAGGTCTGCGGCATGGTCGATATGGCTCCGACTGCCCGAAGCCCTGCCGACGGCGGCGTCGCCGTCCGAGCAGTGTGTCCGGGCAGCCGCGCAGAAAATTACACGCCGGACGATCCGCGCGCAAGCGGTCGACCGTCCGCGACCAGCCTGAGCCGGCTCAACGACTTATGCACATATTCGCAAGCGCGTCCTGCTTTTGTTACGTAACTGTGACCCGTCACCACCCGACGCCCCGACTTGGTTACCAAGTGATTGTTTTAACTGGATTATGTCCAGAGTCGCGCGGAGTTGCCCGGTGCGCGGTCCGCACCGTCGGCGGCCCGCTCACGACGCCGATCGCGCTGCATTGCACACAGAGTTATCCACAGCCGGCGCGGGCCCGGCGTTCTTGCGACAGCCGCAACAGCCCGGTGTTTGCGGCCCGATGACGCGTTCCGCCGACAATCTCGCGCAGATCTGGGACGTCGCCCTGCCCGTGCACGTGCGCACGGCCTTCAGCTATCGCGCGCCGTCCGGCCTCGGCATCGCGCCCGGGATGCGGGTGCGGGTGCCGTTTCGCAATCAGCATCGGGTGGGGCTCGTGCTCGGGCCGGCGGCTGCGTCGGCCGGTGCCGCAAAGCTGCGCGAGATCGACGAGCGGCTGGACGATGCGCCCGTGCTCGGTGCGCGCGATCTCGACCTGCTGCGCTGGACCGCCGCGTACTACCACCATCCGGTTGGCGAGGTCGTGGCGACCGCGTTGCCGTCGCTGACACTCGGCGCGCTCGAACCGGCGGGTCGGGCGCGTGTCTTCGCCTGGCGCCTGAGCGAAGCCGGACATGCACTGGAATCACGGGCGCTTGAGCGCGCGCCGCGTCAGCGTGCGGCATGGCAGGCCCTGCTGGAACAGCCCGCCGGACTGTTGGTCGCCGATCTGCGCGAACGGACGGGCGCCGATGCCGCGGTGTTGCGTCGCATGCACGCACTCGGCTGGATCGAACCGCTGGACCACGAGCCCGCCGCCGCCGCGACGCTGACCGAACCGGCGCCCGAACCCACCGCTGATCAGGCCGCTGCGCTGGAGGCGCTGGCCAAGCAGCCGTCCGGTTTCGGCGTCAGCCTGCTCGATGGGGTGACCGGCAGCGGAAAGACCGAGGTGTTTCTGCGCCGCGCGGCGCAGGTGATCGCCGACGGCCGGCAGGTGCTGGTGCTGGTGCCGGAGATTGCACTGACGCCGCAGACCGAGCGGCGCTTTCGCTCGCGGCTCGGCGATTCCATCGCGGTGCTGCACTCGGGTCTGACGCCGGCGCGCCGCGGGCGCGAGTGGGCCGCGGCCGCCGCCGGGCGCGTGGACATCGTGCTCGGCACCCGTTCGGCGGTGTTCACGCCCATGCCGCGGCTCGGGCTGGTGATCGTCGACGAGGAACACGACGGCTCCTACAAACAGCAGGACGGACTGCGCTATCACGCGCGCGATGTCGCGGTGCGCCGCGCACAGCTCACCGACGTGCCGATCATCCTCGGCTCGGCAACGCCATCTCTCGAAAGCCTGCACAACGCCGCGCGCGGGCGCTACGCGCATCTGCGGCTCGGCACGCGCGCCAGCGGGGCCGAACGCGCCCCGGTGCGCACGATCGACAGCGGACGCCAGCGGCTGGAGTCCGGCCTTTCAAACGTGCTGCGCGCGGCGGTCGCCGACACGCTCGCGCGCGGCGAACAGGCGCTGCTGTTTCTGAACCGCCGCGGCTGGGCACCCGTGTTGCTGTGCGTGGAATGCCGCTGGGACGCACGCTGCCGACGTTGCGACGCACGCATGATCTGGCATCGCGCGAGCGCCGAACTGCGCTGCCATCACTGCGGCGCGACCGAGTCCGTTCCGAAGCGCTGTCCGGCCTGCGGGCAGGACGCGCTGCGTCCGGTCGGCGCCGGCACGGAGGCCATCGAGGCACACCTTGCCGAGTGTTTTCCCGACGCACCGGTCACG
Source organism: Chromatiales bacterium (assembly GCA_020445605.1). Taxonomy (NCBI): domain Bacteria; kingdom Pseudomonadati; phylum Pseudomonadota; class Gammaproteobacteria; order Chromatiales; species Chromatiales bacterium. Next base: position 5,434 of record JAGRGH010000032.1, on the reverse strand, counting down.
CGCGTGGACCGCGATCGCACGGCCAGCGCCGCGGCCCTCGCAGCGGCGTTCGATGAGATCGGGCAAGCGGGGCCGCGGCTGATCGTCGGCACGCAGATGCTCGCGAAAGGTCACGACCTGCCGCGCGTGACCCTGGTCGGCATCGTCAACGTCGATGGCGGGCTGTACAGCGTCGACTACCGCGCACCCGAGCGCCTGGCGCAGCTCGTCGTGCAGGTGGCCGGCCGCGCGGGACGCGCGGAACTGCCGGGCACGGTCTGGTTGCAGACCGCGTTCCCGAACCATCCGCTGCTCGGTCCACTGCTGGTGCACGACTACGCGGGCTTCGCCGAGGCGGCGCTGGCCGAGCGCGCGGCCGCCGGGCTGCCGCCCTGCGGGTATCAGGCGCTGATCCGCGCCGAGGCGACCGATCGCGCCGCCGCGCACGGTTTTCTGACCCAGGCGCGCGCGCGCGCCACGCAGACACCGGATGTGGAACTCAGTGGTCCGGTTGCCGCGCCGATGGAGCGGCGCGCCGGGCGCTATCGCGCACAGTTGTTGGTGTCTGCTGCCCAGCGCGCGCCGCTGCACCGTTTTCTCGACGACTGGCTGCCCGTGATCGAAGCCCTCCGGTCGGCGCGGACCGTGCGCTGGTCGGTGGATGTGGACCCGCAGGACTTTGACTGACGGGCAGACCGCCGCGCGCCGTGCTGTTTCGTGCGCGAGATTCGGGATAATGCGCGTCCGGTTTTTTGTCCCTGGCTTGTGCCGAACCATCCATGCGTGACGCGATTCGAGATCTGGTCGATGCGGCCGTGCAATCCCTGCAGGCCGAAGGCGTGCTGCCGTCCGGGCTGCCCGAGGTGCAGATCGAGCGCGCCCGCGACAAGGCGCACGGGGATTTTGCCTGCACCGCCGCGATGGGTTTCGCCAAGGCCGCGCGGCGACCGCCGCGCGCCATCGCCGAGGCGATTGTCGGGCGTCTGGCGCCGGTGTCGTGGCTCGCCGGGGTCGACATCGCCGGCGCCGGATTCATCAACTTCCGGCTCGCGCCAGCGGCCTGGCATGCGGTGGTCGCCGAGGTGCTCGCGCAGGGTGCCGCGTTCGGCCGCTCGCAACAGGCCTCCGGCAGGCGCGTGCTCATCGAGTTCGTTTCGGCCAACCCGACCGGTCCGCTGCACGTCGGCCACGGTCGCGGCGCGGCCTATGGGGCGAGCCTGGCGAACCTGATCGAGACCCAGGGCTGGACGGTCGAGCGCGAGTACTACATCAACGACGCCGGCCGGCAGATGAACATCCTCGCCGCGAGTGTCTGGCTGCGCTATCTCGAACTGTGCGGTGACGCGCCACCGTTCCCTGCGGCGGGTTACCAGGGCGACTACATCTGGGACATCGCCGCGACCGTGCACCGTGAACACGCCGAGCGCTGTCGCCGGCCGCTCAGTGAGGTGCTCGACGGCCTGCCGGCGGACGCGCCGCAGGGTGGCGACGCCGACAGCTACATCGATGCGCTGATCGAACGCGGACGCTCGCTGCTCGGCGAGCCCGACTGGGCGATCGTGTTCGCCGCGGCGCGCGACACGCTGGTCGACGACATCCGCGATGACCTGTCGCAGTTCGGCGTCGACTACCAGAACTGGTATCCGGAAAGCGACCTCGTCACGAGCGGTGCGGTCGTCACCGGAGTGCAACGGCTGCGCGAGCGCGGCTACATCTACGAGCGCGACGGCGCGAGCTGGTTTCGCGCGACGGACTTCGGTGACGAAAAGGATCGCGTGGTGCTGCGCGACAACGGTCAGGCGACCTACTTCGCCTCGGACATCGCCTATCACGCGCAGAAGTTCGAACGCGGCTACGATCTGGCGATCGACATCTGGGGTGCCGATCACCACGGTTACGTGCCGCGCGTGCGCGGCGCGCTGTCGGCGATGGGGCTCGATCCCGCGAAGCTCGAAGTGCTGCTGATCCAGTTCGCGAATCTCTATCGCGGCACGGAGCGACTGCCAATGTCCACCCGCAGCGGTCAGTACGTGACGCTGCGCGAACTGCGCAAGGAAGTCGGCCGCGACGCGGCGCGGTTCTTCTACGTCATGCGCCGGCATGACCAGCACCTGGACTTCGACCTCGAACTCGCAAAGTCGCGCAACAACGACAACCCGGTGTACTACGTGCAGTACGCGCACGCGCGCAGCGCCGCGGTGCTGCGTCAGGCCGGGGAACGCGGCCTGGATGTGAAGCCGAGTGCCGACCAGACCAATCTGGAGCGGCTCGCCAGCGCGCACGAAATCGCGGTCATGCAGCGGCTTGCGCAATATCCGGAAGTGCTGGCGACGGCCGCGGCGAATCTCGAGCCGCATCAGCTGCCGTCGTATCTGCGCGAACTCGCGACCGATTTTCACGCCTGGTACAACGCCGAGCCGTTCCTGGTCGACGATGCGCCGCTGCGCGACGCGCGCATCAAGCTGATGCTCGCGGTACGCACGGTCATCGCCGCGGGGCTGGACCTGATCGGCGTGTCGGCGCCGGACAGCATGTAGGGCGCCGCGCGTCCGGGGCTTCGGTCAATGCCACGCGACTTTCGTCACCGCGCCCAGCGCGACGCGCCACGAACGGTCAGCGGGCCGGTCTGGTTCGTCGCCGGCCTGATCCCCGGACTCGCAGTAGCCGGCTGGTGCCTGATGGGCAAGCCCTGGCTGCCGCCGGTGGGGCCGGCGCCCGTGCCGCCGGTGGTCGAGGCCGAACCGGCGCCGACCGGCAAGACCCCGCGCTTCGACTTCTTCACCGTGCTGCCCGAACGCGAGTTCGTGGTGCCGGATTCCGAACCGGCTACCCCCGCGCCGCCGACACCGAACGCGGCACCGGCGGCGAACGCCTCCGGACGCTACACCCTGCAGGTCGGCTCGTTCCGCCGCGCGGATCAGGCCGACCAGCTCAAGGCGCAGGTTGCGTTGCTCGGTCTGCGCGCGACGATCCAGCGCTTCGCGCACGAGGGCGACACCTGGCATCGCGTGCGGCTCGGCCCGTATCCGGATGCGCGCAGTGCGCGCGAAGTGCGCGACACCCTCAAGCGCAACGGCCTGAACGCCGTGGTGCTGCGCGAGCGCGGCGACTGAGTCCGCCGCCGATGAAACGGCATCGGCTGATCCTGCTTGCCGTGCTCGTCGCCGTGATCGTCGCGGCCCTGGTCTGGCTGCCGCGCGAACTCCTCAGTCTGGACGGCCTGCGCGCCGTTCGCGACGACATCGCGGCCTGGAATGCCGCCCATCCGTGGCTCGCACCGCTGGCCTATCTCGCGCTCTATATCGCGGTTACGGCACTGTCGATCCCGGCGGCGACGGCGCTGTCGCTGGCCGGCGGGGCGGTGTTCGGTCTCGGCACGGGTGCGGCACTGGTGATCGTGGGCGCCACGCTCGGTGCGAGCCTGGCCTGCCTGGCGGCACGCTACCTCGCGCGTGACTGGGTGGAGGCGCGCTTCGGGACGCGCCTCGCCGCGGTACAGCGCGGGCTGGACCGCGACGGGTTGTTCTATCTGTTCGCCTTGCGGCTCGTGCCGATCGTGCCGTTTTTCGTCGTGAACCTCGTGTTCGGTCTCACGCGGATGCCGGTCGTGCGCTTCGCGCTGGTGAGCTTCGTCGGCATGCTGCCGGCGACGTTCGTCTATGTGAACGCCGGCACGCAGCTCGCGCAGATCGAATCGCTTGCGGACATTGCTTCACCGGGGCTGCTCGGTGCGCTGGCGGCGCTGGGTCTGCTGCCCCTGGTGGCGCGCTGGATCGTGCGTTGGATGCAGGCCAGACGCGCGTGGCGCGGGTTCGAACGTCCGCCGCGCTACGACTACAACCTGGTCGTGATCGGCGGCGGGGCGGCCGGCCTGGTCGCCGCGAATGTCGCCGCGACGCTTGGCGCGCGGGTTGCGCTGGTCGAGCGCGGGGCAATGGGCGGCGACTGTCTGAACACCGGATGCGTGCCGTCCAAGGCGCTGCTGCACGTCGCGCACACCGTGGCCGCCGCGCGCTCGGCGGCACGGTTTGGCGTCACGGCCACCGATCGGGTGCCGCTCGATGCGGTGATGGCGCAGGTGCGTGGCGCGATCCGGTCGATCGAACCGCACGACTCGGCCGAGCGCTATCGCGGGTTGGGCGTGGATGTCATTGCCGGAATCGCGAGCCTGCGCACGCCCTGGTCCGTGGTCGTCGATGGCCGCGACCTCACGACCCGCGCCATCGTGATCGCGACCGGGGCCGAGCCGGTCATTCCGCCGATTCCCGGGCTTGCCGCCGTGGCGCCGCTGAGTTCCGAAACGGTGTGGTCGCTCGCGGCCCTGCCGGCCCGGCTGTGCGTGGTCGGAGGCGGTGCCATGGGCTGCGAGCTGGCGCAGGCATTCGCACGGATCGGCAGTCGGGTCGTACTGATCGAGGCGGCGGATCAGCTGCTGCCCGGCGTCGATGCCGAGGTCGCGGCACTGCTCGCCGGGCGCCTGGGCGCGGACGGCGTTGAATTGCACCTCGGCACGCGTGCCCTGCGGTTCGCGGGTGATGCGACCGGCGGCCGCGTGGACTGCGAGCGCGCCGATGCAAGCACGGTTGCGATCGAGTTCGATCGCGTGCTGATAGCGCTCGGCCGGCGGGCCGTGACCAACAGTCTGGGCCTCGACGCCATTGGAATCCCCGCGCGTGCGGACGGCGCCATCGAGGTGGACGCCCAGCTGCGGACAAGGGTGCCGAACGTCTGGGCCTGTGGGGACGCGATCGGCCCGCCGTACCTGACCAGCCTGGCCGGCCAGCAGGGCTGGGTCGCCGCGGTCAATGCGCTCGGTCTCGGGCCGCGGCGAAGGTCGATCGACACCCGGCGGGTGCCGGCCGTCGTGTATACCGATCCGGAGATCGCCACGGTCGGGCGCAGCGCAGCGGAGTGTCAGCGCGACGGCATCGCGTTCGAGCGCACACGCTTTGACTTCAGCGAACTCGACCGTGCCGTGACCGATGGCTGCACGGAGGGTTGGGTCGAGTACCGCAGCGTGCCCGGCCGCGCGGAGCTGCTTGGCGCAACGATCGTGGGTGCCGCTGCCGGCGATCTCATCGCGCTGGTCGCCCCGTGGATCGGCCGGCGCTCCGGGCTCAACAGACTCGCCGCACTGCTCGCCGCATATCCGACGCGGGCCGAAGCCGTCGCGCGCGCGGCGCTGGTCTGGCGGCGCAGGAACGCACCGCAGTGGGCACTCGCGGCGACACGGCGATGGTTTTCCCTGCGCCGGAGCTGATGGTTCGACTGGTCACCGAATCCGGGCCGATTGCCGCAATCGCGCGCGCCGACCCGGCTGTTCACGGTGGATTGATCAGGGCTTCCGTTGTGGAAACCCGGAACGGATTTGGGTTTCCCGCGGCACAGGGAGGTGCCGCCATTTCTGCTGGCGTTCTGGCCAGCAGAAATGCAAGAAGACGAAAAACCACGCTTT